>CAYMQR010000118.1:0-11077 GCA_964392195.1 uncultured bacterium
CCGCGCGGCGCTCCCGTCACTGGCCGCGTTCGTCGTCCTCGGACGGCCGCTCGCGGGGACCGCGCGGCGCCGGCAGCTCCCAGTCGTGGGCGCACGCCAGGCACTCCCAGCGCGGCGCCGCCGTGCCTTTGTAGTTGATCGAGCGGCGGACCTTCTGGATGTTGTAGCTACCGCACTGCGGACAGCGCTCGGGTGCGATCTCGGTTCCCACGGTTCAGCTCCTTCAGCGGACGCGGCCGGACTCGGCCTTCTGGAAGTGCTCGAGGATGGCGGGGTTGGACTTGAGGACCTCGACGTTGGCGGGTGAGGCGAGCTCCGCCAGCCCCCCTTGTCCGCCACCTGCCTTCCACGCCGCCGCGCGCAGCGCCAGTACGCCGGCGGCGTAGTCCATGGCCCCGAGCCCGTGCGCCTTCAGGATCGACACGGTCCTGGGATCCTTCTCCATCTCGGCGACGCGCTCCGCCAGCGGCTTGCGCATCGACGCCATCATCGCCTGCATCGCCTTGGGGTCGCTCGCGGTGTAGGCGGTCATCTCCTCGAGCGCCTTGCACAGCGACTCTGCCTTGGCCGCGTCGAGGGAGACCGCCTTCACGGCGGCCTCGGTGTCGGGCGGGAGGCCGCTCGCGCCAGCATGCGCCGGCGCGGTGTGTCCCACCAGCACGGTGATCAGCAGGAGCGAGAGGATCCGGGAGGCTGTGGCGCGGTTCATGGTCGGTCTCCCTTCGTAGGCTGGCGCGGGGTCGAGGTCACGTGGGGGAGCCGAGGCCGTCGAGCGTCTGGCGGACCGCGCCCCGCAGCGCGGCGAGCGAGTCCTCGCGCCAGCGCGTGGTGCGGGTGTCGAAGGCCGCGGTGAGCGAGTCGCGGATCGCGCGGGCGCGCGGCGCGTGTGGATCGCCATCGCCGTGGTGGCGCAACCAGTTGCGCGCGCGCAGCGCCACGAACACCTCGAACGGGGGCTGGGTGCCGAGCTCTGCGGTGATGACGGTGGCCTCGTCGGCGGCGGCGAGGGCGTCGTAGAGCCCGAAGTCGAGCGAACCGTGGGTGACGACCGAGGTGGCGTCGCCGCCGGCCAGGCTCTCGGCGGCCTCGCCGTACCAGCGGCGCGCGCGCTGGAACGCCGGGTCCTCGGCGGGGAGGTCGCTCAGCAGGCTGAGCGCTGCGGGCTCACCGAGGCCGGTGTGAACGTCGATCCAGGCGACGCGGCGTGCGTGCGCGGCGGCGTCGCGCGCGATCGTGAGCAGGCGTTCGGCGGACCACTGAGTGCGGCGACCGCCGTAGTAGAGGCCACGCGGGTGGCTGTACTGCCCGCCGCTCACGGCCTCTTCGAGGCGCCGCAGCCCGTGCGTGGCCGCGTAAGCCTGCAGCCGCGCGAGGCGCGCCGCGTCGGCGGGGTCGTCGAGGGTGGCGGGCGCGATCGCGTCGGCGAGCTCGACGTAGCCCGGGTTCTCGTGGCTGAGCGTGGCGTGGTCGACGAAGTTGCGGTTGAGGTCGACGTTCTCCTCGTTGGAGCGGTCGACGTGGCTGAAGCCGTACGGGTTCACGGCGTGGATCAGCAGCATGGCGGTTCCGGCGGGCGCGAGCGCCGGGCGCTCGAGGAGCTCGAGCTGGAGCGCGCTGCCCACGAACCCCTCGACGCCGTGGAGCCCCGAGCTGATCACCAGCACCGCGCGCGGCTCCGCGGGGCCGAGCCACGCGAGGTCCATCGCGAGCTCCTCGCCCGCGAGCCCGCGCTCGCGCGGCAGCACGTGGCTCGTGACGCGCGCACCCGCGCGCTCGGCGGCAGCGAGGAAGCGCGCGCGTGCGGCCGCGTAGTCGGGCGAGAAGAGGTCGTCCGCGCTCACGCCTCTAGGGGAATCACGGAACCGTGCGCCTGTCGAGGGGGGAAGGGCGGCCAGGGCGAGGGCCGAAGGTCGCTGCCCGGCTCACGGCTTGGCGTGCCGGATACTAACGCTTGTCGTTACTATCGGACATCGAAAGGATTCGTGTCACACGAGGAGCTCAAGACCCGGGCCAATGACGATCCGCTCGTTCAGGTGCGGCGACACCCAGCGCCTGTTTCAGGGCGAGCGAGTGAGGCGCTTCGTCGCGATCGAATCCGTAGCGATGCGCAAGCTCGCCATGCTGAACCGTGCCGGCCGGCTCGACGACCTGCGCGTTCCTCCGGGGAACCGCCTCGAGGCGCTTCGCGGCAGCCGAAAGGGCCGGTGGAGCGTGCGGATCAACGACCCGTACCGGATCTGTTTCGAGTGGAGCGCCGATGGCCCCTCACTCGTCGAGATCGTCGATTACCACTGAGAGGCGTCAGCGATGCGCAAGGTCCGATATCCCCATCCCGGCGAGATCCTGCTCGAGGAGTTCCTCAAGCCGATGGAGATCACCCAGTATCGCCTCGCCAAGGAGATCGGCGTCTCGCAGCGGCGGATCGGGGAGATCGTTGCGGGCACTCGCGGGATCACGGCCGATACCGGCCTGCGGCTGTCGCGGTTCTTCGGGATGTCCGAGGGCTTCTGGACGGGGCTTCAGCTCGATTTCGACGCCGCGGCTGCGAAGGACGCGCTGGCACCAGCCCTCGCACGGATCAAGCCTTGGACGGGCGTGACGAAGCGCGCCGGCAAGGCGGCGTGAGATCGAACGGGAGCAGCGTCGGCGCCGGTGTCGACGCAAGCAGACTCGATGAGCTCGCGAGCGTGTGGGCGAGCGACGACCATCTTGACGCCTGATCTAGCGAGCATCATGAGGCATCCATGCGAACGACGATCACCCTGGAGCCGGACGTCGGCGCGCAGCTCGAAGCTTTTGCGGATCGCCGGCGGCTAACGTTCGAGGATGCCGTGAACGCGTTGCTGCGGCGCGGGCTCTCGGCTCAGGTCCCGGGCGCCCGACGCAAGCGGCGGTTCGCGGTCACGCCGAACCGGAGCGGGTTCCGCGCCGGCGTCGACCCGGGCCGGCTCAACCAGCTGCTCGATCAGCTCGACGTCGAGGCGTTCAGCCCGCCCGAAGAATGAAGCTGCCCGACGTCAACCTGCACGTGCGGAGCTGGCTCGACCAGCCGCTGGTCGAGGAGCTCGAGCCCGGTCCGCGCCACCTCGAGATCCTCGACCGGCTGTTCGCGGCGGCCGGCGCGGCCGGCAACCTCACGACCGACGCGCACCTCGCCGCGATCGCGATCGAGCACCAGTGCGAGCTCCACTCGAACGGCCGCGACTTCGGCCGCTTTCCGGGCCTGCGCTGGCGGAATCCGCTCTAGGGATGCACGCGGCTGGTGGGCGCCCGCTTCGTCGGGCGCCCCAGCGTCAGGGTTGGGGCCGTCGACGAAGCGACGGCCCTCCAGCAGCGGCGCGCGCCCTCAGAAGCCCTTCCACTCCGGCTTGCGCTTCTCGAGGATCGAGGCGACGCCTTCCTTGGCGTCGCGGGTGGAGGACGTCATCGTCGAGGCCACGCACTCGTAGTCGAGCATCTCGTCGAGGGTGGAGGTGAGCGCCTTGTAGACGAAGCGGCGGCCGAGGTCGATGGCGACGCTCGGCCCGCTGGCGAGCTCCTTCGCGTACGCGAACGCCGCCTCGAAGTCCTTGCCCTCGGGCACGAGCTCGTCGACGAGGCCGACGCTCTTCGCCTCCTCGGCGCCGAACATCTTGCCGGTCTCGACCATCTGCAGCGCGACCGGCAGCGGCACGATGCGCGGCAGGAACCAGGTCACGCCGCAGTCGGGGCTGAAGCCGCGCTTCACGAAGATCGCCGAGAGCTTGGCGGTGGAGTCGGCGAAGCGCCGGTCGCACGCCAGCGCGTACGCGAGCCCCGCGCCCACGCAGGCCCCGTGGATCGCGGCGATCACCGGCTTCTCGACCTCGATGAGCGCCTTGGTGAACGCGGCGAACGGCCCGCCGGGGGTCTTCCGCTGCGAGCGCTTCATGGGGATCGACGGGTCCGAGAGGCCGGGCAGGGGACGGGCACCTGCGCCGCTCACGAAGTCGGCGTCGCCGCCGGCGCAGAACGCCTTGCCGGCGCCGGTGAGGAGGATGGTGCGGACCTCCTCGTCGTCGCGCAGCTCGGTGAAGAGCTTCACGAGGTCGGCGGCGAGCTCCCAGCTCACCGCGTTGAGCCGCTCGGGGCGATTGAGGGTGACGATGCCGACGCCGTCGCGCAGCTCGTAGATGTAGTGGTTGGGCGTGGTCATGGTCGGGACCTCATCGCTTGAGGACGGTGGCGGTGCCGTTGCCGCCGAGGCCGAGGGTCTGGGCGAGGCCGATCTTGGCGTCGGGCACCTGGCGCTGGCCGGCCTGGCCGCGGAGCTGCCAGCCGAGCTCGCAGATCTGGAACACGCCCTGCGCGGTGGTGGCCTCGCCGAACGACAGGAACCCGCCGCTCGGGTTGATCGGCAGCTTGCCGGTGGGCATGGTCTCGCCGGCTTCCATGAGGCGCTCGGCCTCGCCGGGCTGGCAGAGCCCCCAGTCCTCGGGGAACGCGAGCTCGTAGTAGACCGTGTTGTCCTGGAGCTCGACGAAGTCGATGTCCCTGGGGCCGACGTGCGCGGCGGCGAGGGCCTTCTCCACCGCCATCGCGGCCTCGCTGTGGTAGGCGCGCCCGTCCTTGGGCGCGGGGCACGCGAGCCCGCGCGGGATGCCGTCGTCGAAGCGCGCGGTGGCGACCGCGCTGGAGGCGACCCACACCGGCGCGGTGGTCTTCTTGCGCGCGAACTCGGCGGAGGAGAGCAGCACCGCGGCGGCGCCGTCGCTCACCGGGCAGATCTCGAACAGCCTGAGCGGGTAGCTCACCATCGCGCTCGACATCACCTTCTCGAGGGTGAACTCGTCGCGGAAGCGTGCGTTCGGGTTGTGCACCGAGAGCTTGTGCGCCTTGACCGCGATCTTGGCGAGCTGCTCCTCGGTGGTGCCGAACTCGGCCATGCGGCGCCGGCACAAGAGCGCCCAGAACGCCGGTCCCGGCATGCCGATCATGCGCTGGCGCACGAACTCGGGGTCCGTCTTCTCTTCGTTGCCCGCCGTCTGGATGAAGCCCTTGGGCATCTTCTCGCCGCCCACCACCAGCACCACGTCGTGGGCGCCGCTCGCGACCAGCGTCCAGCCGATGTTGAAGGCGTTGGCGCCGGCGGCGCAGCCCGCCGAGAGGTTGTAGACGGGGACGCCCGTCGAGCCCATGTCCTCGACGATGTCGTTGCCGTTGAGGCCCCAGCCCTTGCCGCCCGAGAAGCGCGAGCTGGCGGCGGCCACGGCTTGCACCTCGCGCCAGGCGACACCGGCGTCGGCGAGGGCCTTCTCGACGGCGAAGCGGCACAGCTCGCCCACCGACTTGTCGTTGAACTTGCCCCACGGATGGAGGCCGAAGCCGATCGCGGCGACGTCACGCATCGAACGCTCTCCCTCAGAGGACGACGGGGCGGTACTTCCAGGTGAGGACGCTGGTGCCGTCCTTGTCGCGGTAGAGCTCGTCGATCACCAGCCGCACCTTGCAGCCGATGGTCAGGCCGTTCGGGTCGTCGGTGGCGACCTGGGTCAGCACCCGCAGGCCGTCGGTGGTGTCGACCACGCCCATCGCGTAGGGCTGGTAGGGCTCGTTGTACTTCGAGGGCGGAGGCGGCGGGTAGTTCTGGATCGCCACGCTCCAGAGCGTGCCCTCGGCGCCGAGGTTCGCGTCCTCGGTCTTCGACAGATCGCAGTCCGGGTTGTGGCACATCGGCGAGCGCGGGAAGTACGCGGTGCCGCACGTCGCGCACCGCGAGCCGAGCAGCCGTGGCCCCTCCGACGTGTCGGCGAAGAAGCCGTCGAGGGCGTGGACGGTCTTGCTCTCGCTCATCGCGTCACCCGCCTTTCACGGCCTTGGTCAGCTCGGTGAGGATCGCCACGCAGTCGCCGACCACGCCGTAGCGGGCGTAGCGGAAGATCGCCGCGTCCTTGTCGGTGTTGATGGCGGCGATGGTCTTGGCGGCCGAGCAGCCGGCCATGTGCTGGCTCGCGCCCGAGATGCCGGCGGCGAGGTAGAGCACCGGGCGCGTGATGCGGCCGGTGAGGCCGACCTGGCGCGACGAGTCGACCCAGCCGTCGTCGACGATCGGGCGCGAGGCGCCGGCCGCGCCGCCGAGCGCTGCGGCGAGCTCCTCGACGAGCTTGTAGTTCTCCTTCTTGCCGAGGCCGCGGCCGCCCGAGACGATGATCTGCGCCTCCTCGAGGCGCTGGCCCTGGACCTGGGGCTTCGCGACGACCTTCACGCGCTCGTCGGTGGCGGCGAGGTTCACCGCCACCGTGCGGGTGCCGGGGGCCGCGCCCGCCGAAGCGGGAGCGGCGGCCGACACCGCGTTCGCGGTGACGCTCACCACCTTCACGCCGCCACCCTGAAACTCGTAGACCACGCGGGTGTCGCCGCCGTAGGCCGAGGCGGTGATCGCGAGCTTGCCGCCCGTGATCTCCGCGTCGACGGCGTTGCTCACGACTGCGCCGCCGAGGCGTCCGGCGAGGCGCGGCGCGACCACCCGGGTGTCGAAGCCCTGCACGAAAAAGAGCGCGGCGGGCGACTCGGCGCTCGCGTACTGGGCGAGCGCCTCGACGAAGACGTCGGCCGAGAACGTGCCGAGCTTGGCGTCGTCGATGCGGTCGAGGCTCGCGACGCCGAAGCGCGCGGCGACCGCGCCGGCGCTCGCGCCCGGATCGGCGAGGGCCAGCCAGTGAAGCGGCGCGCCGAGTCCACCGGCGGCCTTGGAAGCGACGGTGAGGATCTCCTCGGCGTCCACGGTGAGACCGTTGACCGCTGGACCCCAGGTGCAAGCGACGACTGCGTTGGGCATCGATTCTCTCCCTGTTCCGGACCGTTGCTCGACGGGGGATGGAACCCCCGTCCTACGAAAGATGCGCGCCGGTGAACCCCGCGATCGGGCCTCGCCTCAGGCGATGGCACCGTCGGCGCGCAGGCGCGCGAGCAGCGCCTGCGCGAGCTCGGCCGGCGAGCCGCCGCTCAGGAACTCGCACTGGCCCTGGACGGTGGGCACGAACTGCTTGGTGAGCAGCACCTGGGGCGCGAGGTCACCGGCGCTCACGCCGAGGGCGTCGGGCGTGAAGGCGGTGGGCTTCATCTTGCGCGCCTTGAGGGTCTGTGCGGTGGTCGGGTAGCGCGGCGTGCCGAGCTCGTTCGAGATCGTGACGATGCAGGGCAGGGCGACCTCGACGGTCTCGTCGCCGTCGGGCGTCACGCGGGTCACGCGCACCGCCTTGTCGCCGCTCATCACCACCGCGCGCGCCACGGTCACCACCGGCATGCCGAGGAGCTCGCCGAGGAGCGCGGGGACGACGCCCTGGTCGTCGTCGGAGGCCTGGCGGCCGCACAGGATCAGGTCGGCGCCGCCCGTCTTGGTGACGTAGGCCGCGAGCAGCTTGGCGATCGCCGCGAGGTCGAGGGCCGCCGCGTCCACCTGGATGTGGCCGGTCTCGTCGGCGCCGAGCGCCGCCGCCTGGCGCAGGATGCTCGCCGGGTCGGTGCCCGCGGACACCACGGCGAGCTTGGCGGCGAGGCCGCCGTCGCGCAGGCGAAGCGCGGCCTCGATCGCCTGCTCGTCGTAGGCGTTCATGAGGCGCGGGATCGCCGACTGGGTGAGGGTCTTGCCGTCGGCGCCGATCTGCAGGCCGCCCGCGAGGGCGTAGTTGTTGACCGCGTCGGGATCGAGGACTTCCTTCGCACAGACCACGATTCTCATGCTTCGTTCTCCCCAAAGGGCTGGAGGGCCACCGGTCCCTCGGTGGCCGAGGCTGTCACGGACGGCCCGGGACGCGGTTGGGATCGTTCACCAGGAACACGCTCCCCGACTCGCACCACACGCAGTCTTCCGCGTAGTTGTCGGGCTTCAGCTCGAGGTCCTTGAGCAGGTACCAGCGCCACGGGGGATCGCCGTGGTCGACGTATTCGCCGCTCAGCGTGCCGGTGAACTCCTGGCGGCCGGCGTAGCGGGTGCCGAGGATCGGGCCACCGCCGTCGCACTCGGCGCGCTGGCCGGCGACGCTGGCGTCGAACCCGGGCACCGCCCGGTCCGCTGTCGGCTGGGACGGCTCGGCCACGCTCAGTCGTCGCCGCCGGTCAGGTTCTCGAACGTGGTGAGCGCCTCGTCGACCACGTCCATGACGATCTGGCGCGCGGGCTTCATCGCGGTCACGAAGCTCACGCCCTGGCCCGCCGCCTCGGTCATCAGGTCGCCGCGGCGGTTGTCGTTGGCGCCCTGGATGTAGGGCGAGCTGAGCAGCATCTGGTAGGGCGCGGGCAGCGGCGCCGGCGCCTCGGGCTTCTTCCACTCGGTGGTCCACGGGCACTTGAGGACGCGCATGGTCATGCCGGAGATCGACTTCGAGAAGTCGGTGTCCTCGGCGGTGGAGGCGATGAGGCGCTCCTTGATGACCATGTCGACGTCGCTCTCGCGCGACGCCAGCCACAACGTACCCGTCCACACGCCCGCCGCACCCAGGCACAGCGCCGCGGCGAGGTGACGGCCGGTGGTGACGCCGCCCGCGGCGATGACCGGCTTACCCTGGGCGATCGACACCACCTCCGGCACGATGCTGAAGGTGCCCATCTCGCCGGTGTGACCGGCGGCGTCGAAGCCCTGGGCGATGATGCCGTCCACGCCCGCCTCGATCTCGCGCTTGGCCTGGCGGGTCTTGCCGATCAGGCCGAACACCTTGATGCCGCGCGCGTGCGCCGCGTCGAGGATGAACGCGGGGTTGCCGAGGCCCGAGCACAGAAGCGGCACCCGCTCTTCGAGCAGCACCTCGAGCTGGGCGCGCGCCATCTGCTGGTTGAGGCCGCCCCACTGGTGGAGCGCCTCCTTCCCCTTGGGCTCGGGCACGTCGTACTTCTTGTGGATCATGTCCGCGTAGTCGCGGTGGCCCTGCGGGATCTTCGACTTGAGCTCGTCGAGCCCGCCCGCCGGCGGCACCGACGCGGGCAGCACCAGGTCCACGCCGAACGGCTTGGTGCCGATGCGGTCGCGGATCCACTTGAGGTCGGCCGCGATCTCGTCCGGCGTGTGCATCGCCTCGCCGAGCACCGCGAAGCCGCCGGCGTTGGTGACCGCCACCACCACGTCCTTGCAGTGGGTGAAGGCGATGATCGGGTACTCGATCCCGAACATCTCGCAGAACGGAGTGTGGAGCGGGTTCTTCGCCATCGCGGGGATCTCCGGGGCCGGGAACGCGGGTGAGACGGCGGCGCTTCGGGGGCGAAAACCGGCGGGTTCGAGCGCGCGGACGGACGCCGGACCGAGCTGGTTTCCATCCAAAATGAAACATGTTCTACTTGGGCCGTCAAGGCGCGAAATCCCCTGGTTTCGCGGCATTCGGAGGCCTCGGCGTGCTCGATTTCGATCCCTTCGATGCCGCCGTGATCCGCGATCCGTACCCCTGGTACGCGCGGCTCAGGGAAGAGGCGCCGCTCTACCGCGTCGCCGCCCGGAACTACTGGGTACTGAGCCGCTACGCGGACGTCCGCGAGGCGTTCCGCGACCACGAGACCTTCTCCTCGGCCCACGGCAACAGCCCCGAGCCCGGCTTCCAGCCCGGGCTCATCGCCAGCGACCCGCCGAAGCACACGCGCCTCAGGCGCATCGTCCAGGCGGTGTTCACCCGGCGCGCGATCGAGGAGGCGTGGGGCGCCCGCATCCGCGCGATCTGCGAGGAGCTGGTCGCGCCGCTCACCGCCGGCGAGCCCTTCGACGCCTTCCGCAAGCTGACCCTGCCGCTACCGGTGCAGGTGATCGTCGAGCTGCTCGGCATCCCCGACGGCGACCTGGCCCAGTTCAAGATGTGGTCGGACCACATGGTGGAGGGCGTGAGCCAGCACCTCGACGCCGACGTCCAGCGCCGCACCGCCGAGGCGTTTAAGAGCCTCAACGACTACTTCCACGAAAAGGTCCGCGAGCGCCGCTCGGGCTCGGGCACCGACCTGATCACCCGCGTGGCGCAGGCGGGCGAGGGCGAAGCGCTCACCGACAAGGAGGCCTCGCACTTCTGCATCCTGCTGCTCATCGCCGGCAACGAGACCACCACCAACCTGCTCGGCAACGCGCTCCTCGCGCTCATGGAGAACCAGGGCGAGCTGGCCAAGCTGCGCGAGCGGCGCGGCGAGCTGCTATCCGGCGCGGTGGAGGAGATGCTGCGCTTCGGGCCGCCGTCCAAGTGCTTCTTCCGCTCCACGACGCGCCCCGTCGAGCTCTACGGTCAGACCATCCCCGCGGGTGCGCGGGTCATGCTGACGATCGCCGCCGGCAACCGCGACCCGCGCGCCTTCCCCGATCCCGACGTCTTCCGGGTGGATCGGGTGAGCGACAGCGACCACCTCTCGTTCGGCAGCGGCATCCACCACTGCCTGGGCTCGATGCTGGCGCGCCTCGAGGCGGTCACGTTCTTCGACGTGCTGCTCGAGCGGGCGCGCGAGCTGGTGCCGTGCGGCGAAACGCGGCTGGTGCAGAACGTGATCGTGCGCGGCCCCGAGTTTCTTCCGATGCGGCTGGTGGCGGCGTGATCGCCATGGAGGGCCGCGCTCCGTCGCGGCCGGGGTGCCTCGTCCGCGCATGACCGGAACCACGGCCGCTTCGGCCACGAGGAGTGACGCGATGCCATCCGAGAAGTTCGAGAAGGGCGCCAAGGTGTTCGAGGAGGTGATCGGCTTCGCGCCGCCGACCGAGGGCCCCGCGTTCCTCAAGCTCACCGTCGAGAACCTGTTCGCGGACGTGTGGGCGCGCGAGGGGCTCTCGATCCGCGATCGGCGCCTGATCACGCTCACGATCCTGCTCACGCAGATGAAGGAGGAGTCGATCGCCCTCCATCTGCGCCAGGCGCTGAAGGGGGACCTGAGCAAGAAGGAGCTCTCCGAGCTCATGATCCACGTCGCCCACTACGCGGGCTGGCCGGTCGGCCAGCTCGGCTTCGATACCTTGATGAAGACCCTCGCCGAGACGAAGAAGCCGTAGGGGGGCCTGTCCCCGCCCGCACCGGCGATCGCCGCAGAACGGAACCACCCCCATGGAAGCGACTCGACAGATTTACTGGAACATCGCCTTCGGCATGGCGATCTACGGCCTCGCCGC
>CAYMQR010000119.1:0-11063 GCA_964392195.1 uncultured bacterium
GGGTCTTCGACTTCTCGGCGCGGAAGGTCGGCCCGAAGCAGTAGACCTTGCCGAACGCCATCGCGGTGGCCTCGTTGTAGAGCTGGCCGCTCTGCGACAGGTAAGCCTTGCGCTCGAAGTAGCCGAGCTCGAAGAGCGTGGTGGTGCCCTCGCACGCGTTGGGCGTCAGGATGGGCGCGTCGACCGGCAGGTAATCCTGGCCGTCGAGGTACTCGCGGATGCCGCGCATCACCTCCGCGCGCACCCGCAGCATCGCGTGCTGGCGGCGCGAGCGCAGCCACAGGTGGCGCTCGTCCATCAGGAAGCCGACGCCGTGCTCCTTGGGGCTGATCGGATAGTCCACCGAGCGGCCGATCACGCGCAGGTCCTTGAGCCCGAGCTCGAAGCCGCCCGGCGAGCGAGGATCCGCGCGCACGTTGCCCACCACCTCGACCGACGCCTCCAGGCTCACCCCGTCGAATGCCGCGAACACCTCCGGCGGGACGTCGTTCTTCCCCATCACGCACTGCACGTACCCCGAGCCGTCGCGCAGCTCGAGGAAGCGGATCTTGCCGCTCGAGCGGTGATGGACGGCCCAGCCGCGGACGCGGACGTCGGTCCCGGCGTGGGCGGCGATGTCCCGGATGCGAATCGTTTGGACGCTCACGAGGCTCTCCGGACGAGGGGCGGCGAGGGACGGTTGCAGGACGGCCGATAAGCTACCGACGGCCTCCGGTGCATGCAACGCGCGCCGAGCGCGGCACTGCACACGGTGCCCCACCGGTGCGTGGCGGGCGCGTGCGGAGCGCGCATTGCCCGGGACACGGCGATCGCTCAGAATGCGGCCCCCCCGCGCGCCGCGCGGCGGACCGCACCTCCCGTCCACCATGCTTCGACCTCACCGCGCGTCGAGCTGGGCCTTCGCTTCGGCCCTGGTGCTGCTCGCCGCGTGCCGGCCCGACTTCGTCGAATCCAAGGCGCCGGGCCGGCCGCTCCGCGAGGTGGAGGCGGAGCTCTTCGCGCCGTCCTCCTACGCGGGGACGAACACCACGCTCAAGATCGGCCTCGGCGAGTCGAACGGCTGGGAGCTCGTGTGCCCGGGGAACCTCGCGGTGTCGCTCGAGGACGATCCCGGCCGGCGGGTCTCGGTTCGCGAGGGTGCCGCGCTGCGCGTCTCGCTGGTCGACCCGCGTCCGGCGCAGCCCGGCGTGTGCCCGGTGCTCGAGATCAGCGCCAACGTCGACTCGATCGATCCCAAGACCGTCGCCGACGCGTTCGCGCGGGACAGCGCGCAGCCGCGCATCGACGTGTCTGGAGCGCGGGTGGCGGACGACGCGAACGGCGCCGACGCGACGATCGACCTGCGCCGGGCGCGGCTGGTCCTCGGTCCCTGCCGGTCGGCCGACGAGGTCGAGCGGATCTGCCAGCGCCTCATCGACACCGAGCACGTCGCTTGCAGCGCCGGCGCCGGGATCCAGACTCCGCCCGGCGGCACGCTGGTGCTCACCACCTCGCTCGGCCTCGAGGTCTCGCGCTGGAACGGCCCGGCGAGGGTGCGCTGCGAGGGCGCCGACACGATCTACCTGCAGAAGCCCGGGTGGAACGGCAAGCGCCGCGCGTACCGCGACGCCATCGTGCTGACGCCGGGCCCGGTCGGCCAGGTCCTCGCGATCAACGAGGTCGGGCTCGAGAGCTACGTGAAGGGCGTCGTGCCCGCCGAGATCCTCCCGGACGCGCCCGACCAGGCCCTCGAGGCGCAGGCGGTCGTGGCCCGCACCGAGGCGCTCGCCAAGCTCGGCACGCGCCACGTCGGCGAAGGGTTCGACCTGTGTGACGACGTCCACTGCCAGGCGTATCGCGGCGCGACCGACGCGACCGCGGCCACCGACGCCGCCGTGGACGCCACCCAGAGCCTGGTGCTGCTGCGCGACGGCGAGCTGGTCGACGCCGTCTACCACGCCGACTGCGGCGGTATCACCGAGGCCAACGAGGCGGCGTGGCCGAAGCAGCCGGCGAGCCCGGCGCTGCGCGCGCGAGCGGACCGCGACGCCGCGCCCGAGACGCTACCCGACTTCACCGTCGAGGCGAACCTGTGGAGCTACCTGCTGGCGCCGCCCGACTCGTTCTGCCTGCGCGCCGCCCGCCCCGGACAGCACCGCTGGACGCGCGCCTTCACGGCCGACGAGCTCGCGCGGCTGGTGGGCGCCGAGGGGACCAAGCTCGGCAAGATCAAGGCGCTCCGGGCCGATGCCCGCGGCGCTTCGGCGCGCGTCACCGCGCTCACCATCGAGGGGACCACTGGCTCACGGCGGATCGAGGGCGAGCTCGCCATCCGCAAGGCGCTCGGCGACCTGCCGTCATCTGCGTTCGCCATCCAGACCATCGGCATGACCGCCGGCGAGCCAGGTGTGTTCGTGCTGGTCGGCGCCGGCCACGGCCACGGCGTGGGGCTGTGCCAGACCGGCGCGATCGGCATGGCGCAGGCCAAGCTCAGCATGGCCGAGATCCTGAGCCACTATTACCGGGGGGCGCGCGCGTACCGGCTCACGCCGTGAGCGGTGCCGCGGTGGGAGGGTTCCCTCACCGGCCCGGCGGCGCGGGCCGGCGCGCGAACAGGCTCGCCACCGCGGCGCGCCCGGCGCCGAACGCCAACTGGACCTCACGGTAGCGCTGGAGCTCGAAGGCCGGGAACGCGATGCGGAGCTCGCCCGGGTCGAGGAGGTGGGCCGAGCTGCGCGGACCCGCCGACGAGCCGTGCGCGCGCAGGAACGTCTCGTACACGACGTGCCCTCCCGGACGCACGGCGCGCGCCAGCGCGGGGAAGAGCCGCCGGCTCAGGAAGTCCTGGACGACGACGAGATCGTAGCGATCCTCGGGTAGCGCGAAGTCGTCGAGGTCGGCGACCAGCGCCCGCAGCTCGCCTCCGATGGATCGCACCCGTGCCGCGGCGCGCCGCGCTCCCTCGAACGAGACGTCGAGGCCGTCCACCGCGAAACCGTGGCGCGCGAGGTGCGCCGCTTCCCGGCCCGTGCCCATCGCCACCACCAGCGCTCGCCCCGGCGGGAGCCCGGCCACGCACTCGACCAGGAACGGCGACGGCTCCGCAGCCGGCGTGCGCTCCGCCGCGGCATGGACGCGATCCCACTTGAGGCGTTCGGCGCGGCTCATCGACGGGAGCGGTTCCACGCCTTCGACACGGGCGCCTCGGGCACGCGGTGACGGTGACGTGACGCGGCAGGCGAGTGTACTGTGACCGGCCGCTCCTCCGTATGCCGAATCGCTCGCGACCTTCCAACCCCCGGGGACGCCGCCTCGCCGCCGGCGCCGCGATCACGCTGCTGGTCGCCACGCTCGCCGCGCTGGCGTTTCCGGAGGCGTGGCTCGCGGGTCCTCCCCTGCGCGACGAGAGCCACCCGATCGCCGCGCTCGCTGGCGACGTGACCGTTCGTCGCGACGGTCTCGGGATCGCGCACGTGTCGGCGCGCGCGCCGGACGACGTGTGGGCCGGCCTCGGCTTCGCCGAGGCCCAGGACCGCGCCTGCCAGGTGGAGATGCTGGTGCGGGTCGCCGAGGGGACGCTCTCCGAATGGATCGGCGACGTGCCGCTCGGCCGGCGCCTGCGGAGCGTCGGGCTCGACCGGGTGGCGCGCGAGCTCGCGCTCGCGGAGCGCGCCGAGCGCTCGTGGCAGGCGGCCGACGACGCGACGCGGCGCCGCCTCATGTCCTTCGCGGCGGGCGCCAACGCTCGCCTCGACTCCCTCGGCAGGCACCGGCCCGCGTGTTTCCGCGTCCTCGCGAGCTCGCCGCGCCGATGGCGCGAGCGCGATCCTCTGCTGCTCCTCGAGCTCTTCGGGGTCGTGGGCCAGGTGCCCGCGCTGCGCGCGCAGGCGCTCGCGGCGGAGCTCGGCGCGGCGCTCGGCGAGCCACGCGCCGCCGCGCTGCTCCCGCCCGAGGTGCTGGCCGGCGCGAGGCCCGCCGCCGCACCGCCCACGTCCCCGCTCGCCGCGCTGCTCGGCGCGGACGCAGGGCTCTCGGGCAGCAACGCGTGGGCGGTCCGCGGTTCCCGCTCGCTCTCCGGCGCCGCGCTGCTGGCCGCCGACCCGCACGTCCTCGCCGACCGCGCGCCGACCTGGTGGTACCTCGCCCACGTCACGGCGGGCGAGCTCGACGCCCAGGGGCTCTTCCTGCCCGGCACCCCGCTGCTCGCGGTCGGGCACACTCGCCGCCTCGCGTGGGGCGCGACGAGCACGCTCACTCGCTCGGGTGGCGTGGAGATCGTGACGGACGACGCGTCGTTCACGACCGAGGACGCGGCGCCGATCGCGCCCCGCTTCGGTTCGCCCCGGCCGTTCGCGGTGCGGCGGCACGGCGCGGCGGTGCTGATCACCGATCCGAGCGCGGACGCCGACGCGGACGCGGCCACGCGGTTCGGGGTGGACCTCGGCGCGAGCGACGCGGCCCGCCAGCTCCGCGGCTTCGCCTCGCTCCTCAGCGCCGCCGGCGTCCGCTCGGTCGATCCCACGGATGACGATCTCCGCGCCGGTCCGCTCGCGTGGCAGCTCGTCCTCGCCGACACCGCGGGGCACGTCGCGAGCCGCGCGGCGGCGCCGCTCGGCGGTGGTGGCGGCGCCGATCCGTACGCGGCGATCGATCCCTCGAACGACCGCATCGTGTCCGCCAACACGGCACCCGACGCGGACGCGCCGGGCGCGTGGCCCGGTGCCTTCGAGGCCCCCGACCGCGCAACGCGCATCGCCGAGCTCCTCGACGAGGCGCCGCGCCACTCGGCGGACTCGTTCCGGCGCATCCAGCTCGACGTCACCTCGGTGCTCGCCCGCCGTACGCTGGCGCCGATCCTCGACGACCTCGCCGGTGATCCGGCGCTGGCGACGCTGCGCGCCACGCTCACGTCGTGGGATCGCCGCTGCGAGCGCGAGTCGGCGGGTTGCGCGGCGTTCGAGCTGCTCGTCGAAGCGCTGCCCCGCGTCCTCTTCGCCGACGAGCTAGGCGCCGAGCACTGGGAGCGCTTCGCCGCCGTGGGCGACCTCGCGGTCCGCGCCGCGGTCCGCGCCCTCGACGACCCCGGCTCGCCGTGGTGGGACGACGTGACCACACCGGCGCGCGAGACCCGCGCCGAGCAGGTGCGACGCGCCGCCCACGAGGCGCGCGACCAGCTCGCCGCCGAGGGCGGCGACGAGCCCGAGGGCTGGAACTGGGGTGCCTTCCACGTGCTGCGGCTGGCGAACCCGCTCGCGGCGCTGCCGATCGTCGGACGCCACTTCGAGCGCGGCCCGTTCGCCCATCCCGGCGATCGCTACACCGTGAACGCGGCGGGCTTCGCCCGCGACGCCGCCGGCGAGCACGGCGAGCGCGCGGTGAAGCTCGCGCCCACGAGCCGCTTCGTCATCGACCTGGCGAGCCCCGAGCTCGGCTACTTCGCGTGCTCCACGGGAATGTCGGAGGATCCGTTCTCCGGCTACGCTTGGAACCTCACGGACCCGTGGCTCGCGGGCGGGCTGTTCGTCGAGTCGCTCGACGGCCCACGCGAGGTCCGCGCGACGGCCACCCTCGTGCCCGCACCCGCGGCGGGCGTGACACGAGCGCTCCCATGATCCGCAAGCGTCTCCCCTTCCGACTCGCCGCGCTGCCCTTCGTGGCGCTGATCGCGGCGCTCATCGTCTCCTGCATGCAGACCCCGGTCACCGGCCGCAGCGCCTTCGTGCTCTTCGACGACGGCGAGATGTCGCAGCTCGGTACCCAGGCCTTCGCCGAGATCAAGAAGGAGAACCGGCCCTCCAACGACGCGCGCTCGAAGGCCGTGATCGACCGCGTGGTGCAGCGCATCGTGTCGAACGCGGGCCCCGAGACCCAGGGCACCCGCTGGGAGGTGCTGCTCTTCGACAGCGACGAGGTGAACGCCTTCGCGCTGCCGGGCGGAAAGGTCGGCGTCTACGCCGGCATCCTGCCGGTGATGGAGAACGAGGCCGGCGTGGCGGTCGTGCTCGGGCACGAGATCGGCCACGTGGTGGCGAAGCACAGCGCGCAGCGCATGAGCACCGCCGCGCTCACCAACCTGGGGCTCGGCGTCGCCGGTGCGGCGCTCTCGAACAACGAGAACGCCGACATGATCATGGCGGGGCTCGGCCTCGGCGCGACGGTCGGCGTCGCGTTGCCGTTCAGCCGCGCCAACGAGGCGGAGGCCGACGAGATCGGCCAGATCTACATGGCGCGCGCCGGCTACGACCCGCGCGAGGCGCCGCGGCTGTGGGAGCGGATGGAGCGCAGCTCGGCGCAGCACGGCGGCGGTCCGCCGGCGCTGCTCTCGACCCACCCGCCCGATCGCGCGCGCATCGAGGCGCTCTCTCGCGACCTGGCTCGGGCGCTCGGCGAGTACCAGCGCTCGCCGCAGCTCGGGCTCGGCGAGACCCTCGATCCGCTGCCCGCGACGCCGCGCCCGCGCGATCCGCGCCGCGGCGGATGATCGACCGGATCCCGGCTCAGTAGCGGAACCAGCAGCGCAGCCCGACGCGGCTGCGCTCGGTGTCCTCGTCCGAGACGTTGCTCGAGCGGTAGCGGCTGCGGCCGATCAGCTCGACGCGCAGCCAGCCTCGCGGCTGCCAGCCGAGCCCGGCCTCAGCGCCGATGAACTGGTCGTCGCGCTGGACGCCCGTGAACGAGCTCGACTGGTCGAACACGTCCAGGCCGCCGTCGATGCGCAGGTGCGCGTCCCAGTCGCGAGCGAAGCCGTACGCCACCCGCGCACGGCCCTCGCTGCGCACCAGGAAGCTGCCGTCCTCGCCGAAAACGTCGATCGGCGCCCGCGAGCCGCCGACCTCGATCTCGAGCCGGTGCAGCGCCTGCCAGATCACCGCCCCCTCGACGAGGAAGTCGACGTAGCCGTCGAAGGAGTCCTCGTCGAAGGTGCGGCTCTGCACGCCGGCGCGCGCCTCCAGGTGGAGCTTGGGGGTGAGCGGACCGGCGACCCGCACCGAGCCCTGGGTCATCCACGCCGCGCGCGGGTCGCCCGTGAAGTCGAGGGGGACGAACGGCGGTACCAGGCCGGAGCGGCGCAACGACTCGGCGTCGGCGTCGCCGTCGATGCGGCCGAAGTCGACGCGCGGCTCGACCTCCCAGCCGGTGGCGAGGTCGCGGCGCACCTTGAGCGACACCTCGTGGACGTGGAAGCCGTAGAGGTCGTACGGCTCTGGACCGAGCATGGCGACGTAGTAGAGGTAGTCGCCCTCGAGGTACCACGCGGGCGTCGGCGCCCAGCCGACCAGCGCGCCGCCCGCGGCACGGTCGAAGTCGGCGCCCGCGAGGCGGATGTCGGACGCGTACTGGGCGAAGTCGGTGAGGTCGCTCGACACCGTGGTGCGGTCGATCCACTCGCCGGCGGCGCCGAACGCGAAGCCGCCGGGCAGCGTCTGGGTGGCCGCGCCCGAGAACGAGTGGTCGAGGGTGTCGTAGTCGCTCTCGCTGGCGAAGACCGTCCCGATCGCCTCGTAGCCGAGGTCGAAGGTGGTCGAGGCGCGCGTGCGGCTCAGCCCCGGCGACGGACGCGGCACCACCGGCGGGTCGTCGCCCTCGACCGGTGGCGCGAAGTCGGACGGGAACACGAACCGCGGCGAGAGCGCGTCGAGGAGCTCGCTAGGCGTGACGACCGGACGGTCCGAGTCGGGCGGCGGCAGCGCGGGGCGCGCCGCCTCCGACATCGGTCGCGGCAGCCGCAGGTCGATGCGGCCGACGCCGCGGAACACCGCGTCGCCGATGGGATCGACCGCCTGCAGCAGGATGTTGTCGTCGTAGCCGAGCTCGACGCCCACCGCGGGCAGCAGCGCGAACGGACCGAGCATGATCCCCTGGGGATCGTCGGCCGCCGTGGCGTGCGCGGTCGCGGCGAGGATCAGGACCACGGCCGAGGTGGCCGCGGTCGCGGCGCGCCGCGCCCGGCTCGTGTCACGCGCGCGGCGGGCGCTGGGGTCGAGGGCGGTCAACGGTGGAATCTCGCGAAGTCGTCGCGGATGCCAGGCGCGGCCGCGAGAGGCGCGCGAGTATAGCGCGGCACCCGCGCTGGCCATGCCGGGAAGCCGCCAGCCAGATCGTTGTTGAAGGCGGCGGGCCTTATCCCTTACCTTGAAAGGACCGCGTCGCGAACCCTCGTGAACGCGACGAGGCCCCCCACGAATGCTGATCCGCTGCACGCATTGCAACCACGAGCTGCGTGTCCCCGATCAGCAGATCAGCGCCACCGGCACCCGGGTCCTCTGCAAGAGCTGCAACACCATCTTCGTCGCGCGGCGCGGCGCGGACGGCCCGGCGCGCGCCACGTCCGACATCCTGCCGGTTGCGGACGACCCCGCCCTCGAAGAGGCGCTCGACCGCATCCTGGATCGGGGGCCGCTCTCCGAGGCGAGCCACGAGGAGCCGGGCGAGGCGCTCGACACCTCGCTCGGTGACGAGGGCTCGGCCAGCCCGCCGTCGGCCGATCCGTGGGCGCAGGTGTCGCCGGAATCGCTCGGCATCTCGCTCGTCGACGACGAGCCCGCGGCCCCCCCCACGCCGCCGCCGAGCGCGCTGCGCGCGGCGCTGCCGTCCGACACGGGTGGCGACGACGTCGACGAGCTCCTCGACCAGGTGCTCCGTGACCTCGATCGCCAGCAGCCCGCCGCGACGAGCGCGGCGTCGCCACCCGCCACCCTGCCCGACGCCGACATCGACCTCCTGGCCGGGCTGAGCCTCGAGGTGGGGAGCGACGCCGTTCGTCCGCCGGCGCCGCCGGTGCCGCCGCCCCGCTCGCCGCAGAACGCACCCGCGCTCGACCTCGAGTCGATCCTGAGCGAGATCCGCTCCGAGGCCGAGCCGCCGGCACCGCCCACCACCCGGATCCCGCCGCCCACGACCACCATCTCCGCCGGATTCGGCTTCACCGACGACGACGCCGTCGCCGAGCCGGGGGATCTCGCCTTCGGAGGCGACCTCGACCTCTCGAGCGACACCTCCGCGTCGACCGAACCCGGGCCGGGCGCCCACGAGCGCGAGCAGAGCCTCCACGACATCTACGAGTCCGACGACGGCCATCCGTTCACCGAGTCGGTCGGCGGCGGCGGTGAACCGCTCCCGCCCGCCACCGATCTGGCGATCGGCACCGGTGCCGTCGCGGCGGGCGTGGCGCAGCGCAAGCCACGCCCCACCGGACCCGCGAACCCCACGGGCACGGTGCGGACGCGCACCGTCACGTCGTCCACCAGGGCGAAGGCCCAGCGCGCCTCGACGAACGGGCTGTGGGTGACGCTCCTGCTGGTGGCGCTCGCCGCGGCGGGCGCGGGCGGGTACTGGTTCTGGACCCAGCGGAGCGGCAAGCCCGCCACCACCGCCGGCGAGTCGGCGGCGCCTGGACTGCCGACGTTCGCGTTCGAGCAGCAAGACGGCGAGCTCGTGAAGGTGAAGGGCGGGCTCGCGTACGTGGTGAACGGCGTGGTCCGCAACACATCGAGCTTCGCCGTCTACATCATCCGCGTGAACGGGGTCCTGCGCGGCTCGAACGGCCAGGAGACCGGGCACGCCTCGAGCTACGCCGGCAACTCGATCGCGGCGGCCTCGGTTCCCAAGCTGCCGAAGGCCGAGGTGATCGCCACCCTGGACACCCGGATCGGCGAGGGCGGCGTCAACGTCAAGATCGAGCCCATGGCCGCGCTGCCCTTCACGCTGGTGTTCTGGGACGTACCCTCCGACGCCAGCAACCCGGAGCTCACCGCGTCGGCGCGATCGTTCCCGCCGGCCGCCACGCCGGACGGCTGAGCCGTCGCCTCCCGGCGGCGCGTGAGCGCCGCACCGCCGCGCGCGGCTCGCGCGCCCCGTGGATCGCATGACCGAGCCCGAAGCGACGGACGTGGCACGGGGACACGTCGAGCGCCTGCTGGCGCGGCTCAACGCCCTGCCCGAGCAGGCGATGCGGCTCGCGGTGCTCAGCGAGGCAGTCGAGCAGCTCGACGACGAGGCGGCCGTGGAGCTGCTCGCCGAGCTCCTGGCGCGAGCCTCGCGACGGCCCACCCGCGACCACCGCGGTGCGCTGGCGCTGATCCCTGGCGAGGAGCTCGCTCGCCGCCTCGGCTACGAGCGGGTCAGCACCCTCTACCGGGCGGCGCGGCTCCGGGGGCTGCTCGAGGTCTGCCAGCTCTTCCTCGCCGCCGGGATGCAGCCGGCGGAGGGCGGGGCGCTGCTCGCGCCACCGCGCGGCGAGACGCTCACGCTCGGCGAGCGCAAGGCGCTGGCGCGGCGGCTGCCGCGCCAGCGCATCGACCGGCTCCTCGCCGACCCCAACCCCGACGTGGTCGAGAACCTGCTCCGCAATCCCGCGATGACCGAGCGCGAGGTGCTCCGCGTCGCCTCGCGCCGGCCAGTGCATCCCGACGTGCTGATGCGCGTGTTCGCCAACCCCAGGTGGTCGACCCGCTACCGGGTGCGCAAGGCGCTGGTCTACAACCCCAACACACCGATCCAGATCGCCCTCTCGCTGGTGACGTTCCTGCAGGGCGGGGACCTCTCGGTCCTGGCGCGCGATCCGGGCGTGCACGCCCTGATCCGCGAGCGCGCGCGGCTGGTGCTCGCGCGGCGACGCGAGCACCAGCAAGGGCCGCGGCGGGAGACCTCACCTGCCGCGGGCGACGGCGCCGCTCAGGAGGGCTTGGACTCGGAGTCGGACGAGGCGGTGCGCGAGGACGGCGGCGACGACTCGGACTGACCGTCGCTCTTGGGCGGCGTCACGTCGATCGCGTCCGGCTCACGCGTGGCCTTGCGGAAGTTCTTGATCGCGTGGCCGAGGCCCGAGCCGAGCTCCGGCAGGCGCCCGACACCGAACACGATCATGATGATGACCAGGATGACGATGAGCTCCGGCATCCCGAGCCCGAACATGGCTGCAAGCATCTCGTCGCCTCGCGGAACTGCGTCCCACCGAGGCTCGGTCTAACACCGGGGCCGGGTCACCTCAACTGAGCTCTTCGGGGTCTTCGTCAAGACCCCGCCCCGGCCGGAGTGAATCCGGCCGGGGCCCCACCCCAAAGGCCGCCGCCAAAGCGGCGCGC
>CAYMQR010000120.1:0-11060 GCA_964392195.1 uncultured bacterium
TCGGTAACGGGCGCGTCGCAGCGCGACGCCGGCGAGCACCGCGAGCCGCCTCGGGGGTGGGACCCGCGCGAATTTACTTCGCGCGGGCGGGGGGCTGGAACAGCCCCCCGAGTAACTTCAGATGTCGCTCATCTGCCTGAAGTAGTCGGCGATCGGCCCGAGGATCACGGCGAGCAGCCCCTTCAGGATCACCCCGAGCGCGCCGGCCGTGAGCACCACGACGCCGGCGACCGCGAGCGCCTTGCAGCGCCGGACCGCGGACTCGGCGCTCTCGTCGGCGAGCCGCTCGAGCGTCTCGTCGAGGGTGCCGGTGCGCTCGGCGATCGCGATCGCGCCGAGCGACATCGGGTCGAGCACCGGCATCGGCTCGAGCGCCTCCGCGAGGCTCGCGCCGCGCCGGATGCGCGCCAGGATCTGCGCGGCGGACGCCGCGAGGTCCGCGCTGCCGGTCGAGCGCAGCGCCAGCGTCACCGTCCGCGACACCTCCACTCCCGCGCCGAGGCCCATCGCGAGCGAGGTGAAGAACCGCGCGCCGTGGATCGCGCGATAAGTCGGCCCGAAAAGCGGCAGCTTCAGCTTGAGGCGGTCCCAGCCGCGATCCAGTCCCAGCGCCGCCAGCAGCATCGGCATGCCGAGGAACACCGCGAGCCCGGCGCCCAGCACCAGCAGGTTGGTGGCGAGGCCGCTCACGTAGAGCTTCGGCAGCTCGTTCATGCCGGCGCCCTCGCGGATGCCGAGGCTCAGGCCCAAGAGCGGCCCCGCGAACGTGAACGCGAGGATCAGGTAGCCGGGGTAGAGCAGCGACATCACCACCGACCAGCGCAGCTTCTGCATGCCCTCCATGTAGTCGATGATCCGCGCCAGCACCTTGTCGAGGCTGCCGCTCTGCTCGGCGAAGACCAAGAGCTCGACGTTGGTGTCGTCGAAGGTGGAGGCGTGCTGGCGCAGCGCCTCGCCGAGGTTGGCGCCACGCCCGACCTCGCGCGCTACTCCCTCGATCGCCGAGCGGAATCCCGACGACGGCGCCCAGCGAGCGAGCTGCGCGAGCGCCACCGGGATCCCCGCGCCCGAGCGCACCAGGCTCAGGAACTGCTGGTAGAACACCACGCGCTTGCGATGCTGGATCAGCGCCACCAGCGGATGGCGCGACCACGTGCGGCGCAGCTTCTCGCCGAGCGTGGGCTCGGGAGGAGCCTTGAGGGTGAAACGATCGAAGCTCGCGCGCGCCGCCTGCTCCGCCGCGTCCACCTCGAGGGCGGGTGGCCGCTGCTGCAGCCGGTCGCCGGGCTGCGAACGCGTCTCGCCGGCGCGCGCCGCGAGCGGCCGAGCCGCCTTCTCCCTGGGCTCGCTCACGCCGCCTCGACCTCCGCGCTCGCGCACGCCGGCGCGCGTCGGGTGACGCGCCCCGCGAGCACCGCGATCGACGCGCCGCTCGCCAGTCCCGCGACCGCCAGCACCCGCGCCCATCCTCGTCCGTCCATCGCGACCGGAGGATGCCACGCAACGAGCGCCGCCAGCACGGCGATCGCGATCCCGTACCGCCGCGCCGCGCTCGCACCGTGCCCGCGCCGCAGCGCGATCACGACCGCGATCACCGGCGGCATCGTGTAGAGCAGCACCAGCCACGGCGCGCGCCCGCCCGGCAGCCCGTCCGCGCCGAGCGTCTGGAACCAGAACGTGCCCACTACCGACGGCACCGCGAGCAGCAGCGCGAGCAGCGCCTCCTCGCCGCGCGCGCTCACGACGCGGAGGGCGCCGTGGCGCGGCGGATCGCGTGGCCGTAGAAGCCGAGGTCGAGCACGTCGCGCAGCGACTCGACCTCGAAGCCGGACTCCACCAGCGCCGCGCTGAACGTCGCGGCGTGGATCGAGAGCCCGCGCGGGTGGTCGAGGAAGAGCGCCGTCACGCGATGCTCGCTGAAGGTGCTGGTCAGGTCCTCGAACCAGAAGTGGCCGCCCGGCTTGAGCACCCGCGCGAGCTCGGCGAGCGCCGCGCGCCACCCCGGCACGTGGTGCAGGATCCCGAACTCCACGGCGGCGTCGAAGCTCGCGTCCGCGTATGGCATGCGCTCGGCGTCCGCGACCGCCACACCGGCGGTGAGCCTGGCGCGCGCGATGCGCGTGCGGGCGAGGCGCGCCATCGCCGGGTCGAAGTCGAACCCCGCGACGAAGCCGCCCGGGAAGCGCCGCTCGACGATGCCGAGCCCCACGCCGCGCCCGCAGCCGATCTCGAGCACCCGCGGCTCTCCCGGCAGCTCGGCGTCCGCGAGCAGCGTGGTCGCCTCGATCCAGCGCTGCGACGCCGCGCGCACCGGGTTGTTCATGAGGTGGAACTCGAGGCGGTTGAGGCGCATCGCTCTCTCAGGCTCGCGCGGCCCGCGGCGGGGCTCGGCGCGCCACGCCGGTCACTCGAGGTAGCCCAGCGACTTGAGGCGCTCGCGCACGTCGTCGGGCAGCTCAGCGTGACTGGTGGCGACCGCCTTGGCGAGCAGCCGGTGGTCGGCCTTGATGGCGGCGACGCGGTCGGCGAGCTGCTGCGCCTGCTCGGGCCGCTCCGCCGCGAGGTTGCGCTGCTCGGTCGGATCGGCGGCCACGTCGTAGAGCTCGACCGGGCCGGGGCTCTTCCAGCCCGGGATGCGCGCGGCGCGCCCTTCGCCGTTCACGATCACCTTCCAGCGCCCCTCGATCAGCGCCTGCGAGCCGGTGCCGTCCGCCCACACCGTGGCGTCGCCGAGCTTGCCGCCCTCGAGCGCCGGCGTGAGCGACTGACCCATGAGGCCCGCCTCGGGCGGGATCCCGGCCAGGTCGAAGAAGGTGGGGAGCAGGTCGACGTGGCTCACCGGAGTGGCGACCCGCGTCCCCGCGCCGACCCGGCCCGGCAGCCGCACGATGAGCGGCACGCGCAGCAGCTCCTCGTAGAGCGAGTTGCCGTGGTTGTAGAGCCCGTGCTCGCCGAAGCCCTCGCCGTGGTCGGAGGTCACGAACAGCGCGGTGCGATCGAGCACCCCGAGCCGCGCGAGGCCGTCGTAGAGCGCGCCGGCGGCGTCGTCGCCGTAGCGGACACCGCCGTCGTAGAGGTCGATCATCGCCTGGCGCTGGGCGTCGGTGAACGCGACCGGCCCGTGATACGGGCCGATCTCGGTGCGCTTCACGTCGGCGGGGTCGTAGCTCTTCACGAACGGCGCGCGGAACTCGGCCGGCGGGTCGTACGGGTTGTGCACGACGTAGTAGTGGACGAACAGGAAGAACGGCCTCAAAGGGTCCTTCGCCGTCACCGAGGCGAGCCAGTCGAGCGCCTTCTGGTTCACCACCGGGGCGCCCGAGTTGCGCTCGGTGTACTCGTAGGCGTCGAAGCCGCGGGTGAAGCCGAAGCGGTGGTCGAGGGCGGTGGCGTTGACGAAGCCGCCGGTCGCGTAGCCCAGCTCGTGCAGCCGCTCGGGCCCGGTGAAGCGGACCTCGGCGAGCGCCGTGTGCGTCACCTTGTGCACGTCGGGCTCGAGCGAGGTGAGCATCGTCATGTGCGCGGGCGTGGTCCACGGCACCGGCGTGCGCGCGTGCTCGAACAGCACCGATTCCCGGGCGAGGGCGTCGAGGCGTGGGCTGGTGGGGCGGGCGTAGCCGTAGCAGCCGAGGTGGTCGGGGCGCAGCGTGTCGAGGGAGAGCAGCACGATCGAGATCGGCCGCGCCGGCAGGGCGGGCTTGGCGCGGTTGCAAGCGAGCGCGGGCGCGAGCGTGACGAGGAGGAGCGCGAGGCGGTACGCGATCGTGGAGGCGCGTGGGTTCATGGCGAAGACGGGCGAGAACGTGGGGTGACGCGGGGTACGGCGCCCGGGGAGGCGAGCTCGGTCGATCAGTGAACGGTTCGCGGCGGCGGCTTCGGCGCGCGCTCGCGCTCCCGCGCGAGGGGCGATCCGTGATGGTGAATCATGCGCCACTGGTCGGCGCGGCGCTGGAACAGGTTGGTCGCCGCGACGCTCGCGTTGACCGGCTGGCCCCCGGCCACCGCCTCGAAGGTCTCGACGCACGTCACGAACGCGAGGTCGCCGGAGACCAGCACCTCGACCTCGTCGATCTCGATGTGGATCCGGGACGAGCCGTTGAAGATGCCGAGCCAGCTCTGCCGCACCGACTCCCAGCCGCTCAGGATCGGCCAGCCCGGGTGGATGCAGCGATCGCTCTCGGTGCCGGCCCAGACGCGCTCCATGTTCTCGATGCGGCCGCTCTCGAACGCCTCGTAGAAGGCGGCGTTGGCCTCGAGGACGGCGGTTCGATCGCGCTCGGACACGTACGCTCTCGGTGGAGATCGCCACAGTGAGTGAAAGGCCGCGGAACCATAACATCCACCTCCTCGAGCGGCGCCGATCCGGGCGGGCGCTCCGGCGCGCGCCGGGGAGCGATCGCCGTCCGCGCAAGCCATCCGCCTCGTGCCCACGCTACGCTCCCCCTCCTTCGATGAACCTCACCCCGAATTCCGCCCCACCCGAGCCCCCTCCCGCCCGCGCCGTGCCCGAGCTGGCCCCGCTCGAGGATCGCTTCGCCGAGGCGCTGTCGCTCTTCGATGCCGAGCGCTACTTCGAGTTCCACGACGTCCTCGAGGAGTTGTGGCGCGACGAGCCCGGCCCCGAGCGCGAATTTCTCCAGGGCCTCTTGCAGGCCGGTGTCTCGCTGCACAAGGCGCGGCTCGGCCAGCTCGCGGGCGCGCGCAAGCTGTTCGTGAAGGGGAGTCAGCGCCTCGCGTCGTTCCCCGCCCGGCATCGAGGGGTGGAGGTGGAGGCCCTGCTCGCGTCGATCGAGCGCTGGCTCGAGCGGGCGGAGGAGCGCGACCGCGCGGGGCTCGCCGCGTGGCCCGACGGCACGCCACCACGCGTCCCCCGATGCGCGCCGTGAACCGAGCGTCCGACCCGAACCCGCAGGAAATGACCCGATGAGCAAGTCCATCTCGGTCCGCGAAGCGCGCGACCGCATCCTCGAACGAATCCGGTTGTTGCCCGTCGAGCGCGTCGAGCTCGGCGACGCCCTTGGGCGCGTCCTCGCCGAGACCCTCGTCGCGCCGCGCGACCAGCCGCCGTGGGACAACAGCGCCATGGACGGCTTCGCGGTGCGCGCGGCCGACCTCGCGAAGGCCAGCGCGGAGGCGCCCGCCGTCCTCGACGTGATCGAGGACATCCCCGCGGGCCGCATCCCGAAGCGCACGATCGGTCCCGGCCAGAGCGCGCGCATCATGACCGGCGCGCCGCTGCCCGAGGGCGCCGACACGATCGTCCGCATCGAGGACACGCGGCCGGCGCAGGTCGGCGGCAAGGTGGGGATCCTGGTCGCCGCCGAGGCGGGGCGCGACGTGCGCCGCGCGGGCGAGGACCTGCGCGCCGGCTCGCCGGTGCTCGAGCCGGGCAAGGTGATCGGCCCCGCGGAGATCGGCGTCACCGCGGCGATCGGGCGCTCGTTCGTGGACGTGCTGGTGCGGCCGGTGGTCGCGATCCTCGCCACCGGCGACGAGCTGGTCGAGCCGAGCGAGCGTCTCGAGCCGCACCAGATCGTGAACTCGAACGGCCATGCGCTCGCCGCGCTGGTGCGCGAGGCGGGTGGCATCCCGCGCAACCTCGGCATCGCCCGCGACGACCGCGACGACCTGCGCGCCAAGCTCAAGCGCGCGCTCACCGCCGACGTGATCGTCACCAGCGCAGGCGTGAGCGTGGGCGACCACGACTACGTGAAGGAGATCCTCGAGGAGCTCGGGACCGCGATGGCGTTCTGGAAGGTCGCGATGAAGCCGGGCCACCCGCTCGCGTTCGGCCAGCTCGGCGACAAGCCTGTGTTCGGGCTGCCGGGGAATCCGGTGTCGTCGATGGTGTCGTTCGAGCTCTTCGTACGGCCCGCGCTGCTCAAGATGGCGGGCCACAAGCGGGTGTTCCGCCGGGTGTTCGGCGCGATCCTCGACGAGGACGTGAAGACCCACGCCGGCCGCACCCACTTCTTGCGCGGCATCGTCGAGGAGCGCGACGGCGTGGCGCGGGCGCGCACCACCGGGCCGCAGGGCTCGGGGATCCTGCGCTCGATGTCGCTCGCCAACGCGCTGCTCGTGGTGCCCGCCGAGTGCGCCGGCATGAAAGCGGGTGAGACCATCGACGCCATGTACCTGGGCGGCGTGGGTGTCGCCAGCGACGTGAGGCCGTTCTGATCCCTCCAGGTGAATTGGCGAAGCGGCTCGGCGCGCTCCCGGTGAGCGTCGAGCGGGTGTTCTGCGAGGTCGTCGAGGTCGACGTCGAGGCCTACCCGGGCGGCAAGCGGCCGATGGCCGTCGTGGTGCTCGCGGGGCGCGGCGAGGTCGGCCGCGGCGAGAACGTGTCGTGGACGCTCGCGGTGCAGGATCGCTTCGCGGCGAGCGTGGGCGAGCTCTTGCTCGCGAAGAGCGGCGCGGTGAGCGAGCTGGTCAGCCCGGAGGCCGATCCCTACGCGCACGCGGCGCTCGAGGCGGCGCTCGCCGACCTCGCGCTGCGGCAGGCGGGCAAGAGCCTCGCCGAGCTCGCCGAGGTCGAGGGCAACGGCGTGATCCCGGTGCGCTACGTGCTCTCCTTCGACGCGGCGCTCGATCCCGCCGCGCGGCTCACCGAGATCCAGGCGCGGAACGAGGGCGCTCGCTTCAAGGTCGACGTCGATCCCGAGTGGAGCGACACCGCGGTCGCCGAGCTGGTCGCCACCGAGTCGGTCGATCTCCTCGACCTCAAGGAGCGCGGCGACGAGGCGCTCGTCGAGCGGCTGGTGGCGGCGTTCCCCGAGGCGTGGATCGAGGACCCGCCCGCCGACGTCGAGGTCGCGATCCCGCGCGTCGCGCGCGACATCGGCGTGCGCTCGGCCGCCGACGCGGCGCGCTTCGCCGAGCAGGGCGCGATGATCAGCATCAAGGCGCCGCGCATGGGCGGAGTGCTCGAGGCGCTGCGCGGCCTGGACGCCGCGCGCGCCGCCGGCGTGCCCGCGCACGTGGGCGGCATGTGGGAGCTCGGGCCCGGGCGCGACCAGGCGCGGCTCCTCGCCGCGCTCTATTGCCCCGACGCCCCGAACGACGTGGCGCCCATCCCGCGCCACGAGGACGCCGCGCGCGGGCCCTCGCCGCTCGCGGTCCGCATCGACCTCCCTGGCTTCGGCCCCCACGTGCCGCACGGCGCCCACGGCGGCCACCGCCAGGAGTGAGGCCGTGGTCGTGACGGCGCGAACCCACCGGCGACGGGCAGCCCGCCTCGCGGCCGTGTTGCTCGTCGCGGGTTGCGCGGCGGCTCAGCCGGTCGCGATGCCGGTGACGGGCGATTCGATCGAGAACCACCGCAGCGGGAGCTGGTTCGAGCGGCGCGCGGCCCAGCTCGGGACCAGCCTCGCTGAGGCGCGTGCGCGGGATACGGCGTTGAGCGAAGACGTTCCTCCCCGGGACGCGGCCGACGACGAGCACACCAGGGCCGAGGCCGCGGCGATCTGGATGAGCGCGTGCGCGCGCTGCCACGGAGTGACCGGGCGCCTCGACGGGCCGATCGCGAAGCTCGATCCGCCGCCGCGCGCGTGGGGCGGGATCGGCCCGAAGATGGGCTTCCTCTTCGGCGGCGACCGCATGCGCGCCGGAATCTACAAGACGATCTCCGAGGGCGGGCCGGTCCGGAACGGCCAGCCCTCACCAATGCCCGCGTGGGGTGCGTTTCTCTCGCGCGAGCAGATGTGGTCGCTGGTCCGCTACATCGAGGCGCTGTAGCGGGAACCGATCGATCCCCGGCGGCCTCGCGGCCGCCGCTACGAACTGCATCGGCGACGGCCCATCGGTGTCGGAGGGCCCGCCTCCGGCGGGCCGGCGATACGACGTGGAGCCGTGCATCGCCGACGTCACCGGAGGGGCACGCGCCGCATGCCCGGCGATACGGGGTCGCGTCGCGCATCATCGCGGTCCCGGTTCTCTGTACGACCCCGCTCGTCTCCTGGCGCTCGACGGAGCGGGCGCGCTCCAGATCGATCGGGCCGCTCGGCTGGAGGGCCGCGATCCTTCGCGGCCGCGGCGCCGTGCATCGCAGCGGGCGTGGTTCGCTGTACGGCCGCGCTCACCCCGGCCGTTCGAGGAGGAGATAGAGGACGTTGTCGGTGAAGGCGGGGTCCTGGGTGAGGCCCAGGTGATCGGTGAAGAGGAACGTCACGCTGCTCCACGGGATCGGCGACACGAGCCGCGGGCTCCACGGGACGCGGCCGAGGCGCTCGTCCATGAGCGCGCTGGCGCGCGTGACCGTGCCGTCGCCGGGAGCGGTTGCGAGGTGCGTGAGCCCGCCGGTCGTCGCGTCCACCGCGGACACCGCGTCGGTGGCGACCGCGTCGCTCGCGATCAGGTGCAGCTCGAGCCCGCGCGGCAGCGCACCCGGCGCGTCGAGCGCGGCGTGGAACTCACGTGCGCGCGTGAGCGACTTGCCGAGGTGATCGAGCGCGATTCGTCGCCGCTCGCTGGCGTCGCGCGTGTCGGGCAGGAGGCGAGCGAGCTCGGCGTCCTGCGACGGCGACGCGAGACCCCAGCCCATCCGCTCCCACAGCTCGGGGTCGAGGACATCCGCGACCGGCTCGCGCTTCTCGCCGCCGCGCACCAGCGCGCCGTGACGCCCGCGCGGCAGGAGCTCGTAGAGCGACGGGAACGTGCCCACCAGCGCGGGCGAGTACTTCGGCACCAGCGGCCCGAAGTCGGCCCCCTCGACGAGCTGGTGGAGCGCCTTGATCGAGCCCGCGTTGGGCGTGCCGATCAGCACCACCTTGTCGACGTAGCGCGTGCCGGCCCACGAGCTCTCGGGCAACGAGCCGTCGGCGGGCAGGTCCTGGGTGCCGTAGCGCAGGAAGTAGCGCGTCACGAGGCCGCCCATGCTGTGGGCGATCACGTCGAAGTGGACGTCGCGGTCCTTCACGCCGAAGCGTGACTCGATCTCGCGCTGCACCAAGGCGCGCTTGTCGCGGATGAACGCGTCGAGGCGGCGGGCGTTCTCGACGTTGTCGCGGCGCCAGTCGTAGTCGAACTGGAAACAGGTGAAGTGGCCGCTGCCGTACCGGATCGCGCCCGCCTGCGCGAGGGTCTGGTCGCGATAGCCGCCGATCCCGAGGGTGGCGAGGATCTGCGCGTACGCTGTCAGCTCGAGCGGGAGCCCGAGGACGTCGATCTTCACGCGGTCGAGAGCGCCCGCCGGGCGGACGTCGTCGGTGAGCGCCGCGAGCGGCTCACCCTCGCGCATCGGCAGCGCGACCAGCCGCGCGCCCTCGGGCGTCTCGGGATCGGCGGCGCCGCCGCCGAAGGCGCCCCACACGATCGTGCCGGTGGCGGGGTCGACCAGCTTCGAGCCGAGAATCCCCGGGATCACGATCACCGGGTTCCGCTCCGGGTACTCGAACGCCGCGGCGCGCGAATAGAGGCCGTCGAGGTCGGGCGCGGGCGGGCGCGGCGAGCAGCCGCCGCCCAGCGGCGCCGCGCTGGCGAGGACCGCGTACGCCGTGAGCGCGGCGAGCCGCGCCGCGCCGGCCTGTCGCGATCGGTGTGCCACCGGGTGTGGAGCCGCAGCCATGGGCCGTAGTCGGCGAATGTGGCCCCGGCGTTACATCCGAACGCGCGCCGCGGCCGGCGCACGGCGACCGCGTGATTGAGGCGCGCTTCGCCACACCGGTACGATCGTTCGTTCGCACTCGCGCGCCCGCCGACGGCGCCGCCGCTCCGCGCCGGGGGATCCATCGATGCCGACTCGCTCTCGTTTCCCCGGTGCCCTCGTCCCGGGCGCGCTCCTCATCGCCGCCCTCACCGCGGCCTCCGCGTCACCCGCGAATGCGGCCTCGGTGTGCAACGGCCGCGCGGAGCTCTGCGATCGTCGCTACAGCGACGTCACGTTCCCGAGCACCCACAACTCCCACGCCAGCACCGCCGACGGCTACACGATCAACGCCAGCCAATCGCGGACGATCACGCAGCAGCTCGCGGCGGGCGTGCGCGGGCTCGAGCTCGACTTCTGGAACTACAACGGCGTCGTCTCGCTCTGCCACGGCGTGTGCGCGATCGCGAACAAGCCGGCGGTGGACGGTCTCGCCGAGATCAAGACATTCCTCGACGCCCACCCCGAGGAGGTCGTCACGATCTACCTCGACTCGTTCGTGAGCGCCTCCGAGGCGGGCACCGCGTTCACCGCGGCGGGTCTGCTCGACGAGGCTCACCCGGCGAGCGACTACCTCTACGCGCACCCGGGCGGCGAGTGGCCGACGCTCGCCGCGCTCATCGACAGCGGCGAGCGGCTCCTGGTGTTCTCGAACGACGACGAGGAGACCGCGCATTCCTGGTACATGTTCAAGTTCCGCCACGGCTTCGACACCACCTGGGACACCTACACGCTCGCCGACTTCACCTGCGCGATCGACGGCGGCAGCCCCACCCACGCGCTCTTCTGGATGAACCACCGGCTCTCGACCCTGGTCGGCGGCGGCACGCCCGAGCTCGCGGCGCAGGCCAACACCAACCCATTCCTCCTCGAGAAGGCCGAGCAGTGCGCCGCGCTCTACGGGCGCAATCCCACGTTGGTGCACGTCGACTTCCACGAAGTGGGCGATCTCTTCGACACCGTCGACGCGCTCAACGGCTTCCCGGTGGTGTGCGTCGACGGGGACGGCGATGGCTACGGAAGCCCGGCGTCGCCCGGCTGCGCGCACTTCGCCCTCGACTGCGACGACTTGAGCGGCGCCGTGCACCCCGACGCCACCGAGATCCCCGGCAACGGCATCGACGACGACTGCAACACCGCCACGCCCGGCGCGTGCGAAGGTACCCAGGCGGCGAACGCGAGCGTGAGCGGCGCGGGCCGCGGCGAGACGCGCGGAGCGATCGATCTCGGCCTCTACCTGGTCCCCGCCGCGGCGCTCGTCCTCGCGATCCGCCGCCGCTGACCGCGGCGGGCGGGGCCAGGCCCCGCCCCACCCGCCTCCGGCGGGCCGGCGATACGACGCGATCGCGGCCGTCGCCGCGGTGCGGACGCGCGTGAGACCCATCGGTGCCGATCGCGGGCGCCCAGGCGGTCGCCCCAA
>CAYMQR010000121.1:0-11059 GCA_964392195.1 uncultured bacterium
GAAGGCACGCAAGCGGCGAACGCGAGCGTGACCCGCGCGCGCCGCGCCGAAGCGCGCGGCGCGCTCGACCTCGGCCTGGATCTGGTGCCTGCCGCCCCGCTCGTGCTCGTGCTCCGCCGCCGTCGCCGCTGACCGCGTGCCCGGCGATACGCCTCGTCGAGGGCGCCGCCGAACGTGCGGATCCCGGTACGGACCCGATCGCTTCCTGGCGCCCGACGGACCGGGCGCGCTCCAACGGACCGGCGGCGCAGGCGTAGCGGCGGCGCGAGCCCGCCGGGGTGCAAAAGGATCGGTCGTCCCGCGGACTACTCCGGGTCGCCGACCTCGCGCAGCCGCGCGGCGGCGGCTTCGGGCGGGATGTCGCGCTGGGGCTCGCCGAGCATCTCGAAGCCGACCATGAACTTCCGCACCGTCGCCGAGCGTAGGAGCGGCGGATAGAAATGCGCGTGGAGCAGCCAGCCTGGATGTTCGGCGCCGTCGGTGGGGCGCTGGTGCCAGCCCTGGCTATACGGGAAGGGCACGTCGAAGACGCGGTCGTAGCGCGCGGCGAGCCGCCGCATCAGCCCCGCGAGCGCGTCGCGTTCGCCGGGCTCGAGGTCGGCGAGCGAGCCCACCGCCCGCCGCGGCAGGACCATCGTCTCGAACGGCCACACCGCCCAGAACGGCACCAGCGCCACGAAGTGATCGTTCACGAGCACGAGCCGTGTCTCCTCCGCGAGCTCGTGCTCGAGGTAGTCGAGCAGGAGCGGCCGCCCGCTCCGACCGTGGTACGCGGTCTGGGTGCGCAGCTCGCGCGCGATCTCGTTGGGGAGCGCCTCGGTGGCCCAGATCTGGCCGTGCGGATGCGGGTTGGAAGCGCCCATCATCGCGCCGCGGTTCTCGAACACCAGCACGTTGGCGACGTAGTCGCGCGCGCCGAGCACCTGGGTCTCGTCGGCCCAGGTGTCGATCACGCGCCGCACCTCGGCCATCGAGAGCTGGCCGAGGCTCAGGTCGTGGCGCGGCGAGAAGCACACCACCCGGCACACGCCGCGGGTGGGCTCGGCGTGGACCAGGCCTCCCACGGCGTCGACCTCACCCTCGACAGTGTCGGGCAGGAGCCCCGGGAAGTCGTTGTCGAACACGTAGGTGTGCTCGTACGGCGGGGTCACCGCGCCGCCGGCGCGCGGGTTGCCGGGGCACAGGTAGCAGGCGGGATCGAACGCGGGGCGGTCGGCCGTCGCTACCTTCTCGGACTGGCCCTGCCACGGGCGCTGCGTGCGGTGCGGCGACACCAGCACCCACTCGCCGGCGAGCGGGTTCCAGCGGCGGTGGACGTGCTGGGTGAGGTCGAAGGAGGTCATGGCGGGGATCCCGGAGATGGCGCGAGCAGGGCGGTTCGAATGCTCGCGAGCGAGCGCTCGGCGCGGTGGGTGCGGATGGCGGACATGAGCACCAGGAGACCACTGTAGACACAGGCGTGGTGGACGCGCGGCGTCCAGGCGAGCTCCACGAGCCCCAGCGTCACGAAGAGGAGCGTCGCTACCCGCAGCGTGTGCCGTCCAGCGTGGGCGATCGCGAGCAGCGCCGCGAGCGGCAGCCACGACTGCAGCAGCGACACGTCGCGCCCGTGGATCACCAGCACGTAGAACGACGTGGCGAGCATCATCGCCACGCCCACCTGCGGCGCCCATCGCACGAGCGCCGCGCCCGCGCCGTCGAGCGCTCGGCGAGGGGTCTCGAGCCGCACCCGCGCCAGCGGCACCGCCACGTAGAGCGCGACCAGCGCCACGAAGAGCCCGTTGGCGAGCGCCAGGCAGAAATACGCCACCATCGCCGCGAGCCCGTAGAACCACCGCAGCCGTATCGTCCGGAGGCGCGTGAAGCACACGCCCAGGTACACGGCGGCGAAGGGCAGCATGTAGAGCGCCCAGCCGTAGACCGGCGCGTACGGGATGATCGGGTGGATCGTCCCGGAGTTGGTGGCGAGGCGGTGCTCGACGGTCTGCTCGCGCCAGATGCCGTCGTTCTCCTCCCAGAACCACCAGCCGCCGGTGGTGCCGGTCGCCTCCATCACGTAGGCGATCGACGACGTCACCAGCAGCCACACCGCGAGCACCGGGAAGAGCTGGTCCTTGCAGCCGGGTAGACGCGCGGTGATGCGCTCGGCGAGCGCCCAGCTCACGGTGCCGGTGAACACGTAGCCGATCGGAAGCACCAGCGGGATGCCGAAGAGTTTCACGGTGTCCATCGTGACCGTGTAGCGGTGCTCGTTGAGAGCGCGCGCCGCGATCGCGAGCTCCTTCGGCACGTACCACGCGACGCACACCACGCAGAACGTCACCGTGGCGGCGAGCCCGCGGTGCCGCGCCGCGTGCACGAGCAGCAGCACCAGCGCCAGCGACGCCGGCACCACCAGCACCCGGGGATCGAGCGGCGGCAGGCGCTCGGCGGCGAGGAACGGTCCTTCGAGCACCACGAGCCGGTGATCTCCTGCGGGGGGCGGGGCGTGCGATCGTACCACCGCGGGCGGGCCTCCGAGGGGGCCGGAGCAGCGCGAAATGCTGCTGGCAACTGCCAGCGGACAGCAGGAAGAATTCCCAGCAGAACTGGTAACAAGCTGCCATCAAATCGGCCCGTCGCACCCCGGGATCGGGGCACTTTGGGGCCCCAGGGGCCCCAGGGGGCCACTTCAGGGCCGTTTCGAGGGGGTTTGGGCTACGATCGGGAGTCTCCCGACGTTTTCGCCCAGCGCCGGCGCCCGCGCGCCCGCCTCGCGCCGCCTCGAGGACCGATGACCGAGCCGACACCGCCCGCGCCGAGCGTCTGGCAGACCGAGCCGTTCCGCCTCTTCTTCCCCCTCGGCGTGCTGATCGGCTGGGCGGGGCTCTCGCAGTGGGTGCTGTTTCCCCTGCACCTGATCCCCGCCTACTCGTGCGAGCTGCACGGCTTCATCCAGATGCAGGCGTTCACGATGGCGTTCGCGTTCGGCTTCCTGCTCACCGCGCTGCCGCGGCGCACGCAGTCGCCGCCGCCCACCCACGGCGAGCTCGCGGCGAGCCTCTCGCTCCTGGTCACGATCACCGCCGCCGGGGTGGTCGGCGGCGCGGTCGCGCGGCAGGTGATGATGGCGGGCTACGTGGGCCTCCTGGTGATCCTGAGCCGCTTCGCGCTCACGCGCTTCGTCGGTGAGCGCGCGCGGCGGCGTCCGCCGGCCGCGTTCGTGCTAGTGCCGATCGCGGCGATCCAGGGCCTGCTCGGGCCGGTCTTCGTGCTCGCCGGTCCGCTCGTCAAGGGCGCGAGCTGGATGTACGTGCTGGGCCGGCTCTTCATCGAGCAGGGGGTCTTCCTGTGCTTGATCGTGGGAGTGGGCGCGCTGGTCTTGCCGCTCGTGGGTGGCTGGCCGCCGCCCGCCGATCTCGGCAGCTCGCCGCGCGAGACGCGCCGCGCGGGGCTCTACGCGGCGGTGGGGCTGGGGATCGTGGCGTCGCAGGTCGCCGAGTCGATGGGCTGGATGCGCGCCGGTCCGATCGTGCGCGGCGCGGTCGTGGCGCTCGGGCTCTTGGTGGGCGGCGGCGCGTGGAAGGCGCCCAAGAAGGCGGGGTTCCATCGCCGGCTGCTGTGGCTCTCGGTGTGGCTGACCGCGTTCGGCGTCGCGCTCTCCGGGCTGGCGCCGACCTTGCGCGTGGCGTCGCTCCACGTGCTCTTCATCGGCGGTTACAGCCTGATGGTGCTGTCGGTCGCGACCCACGTGATCTACGCGCACGTGCCGGGGCTCGACGCGCTCATGCTCACCAGCCACCGCGCGATCGTGTGGACGGGTGTGCTGGTGGTGCTGGCGGTCTTCTCGCGGGTGGCGGCGGACCTGAGCCACACGTATTACGAGCACCTGGGCTCGGCGGCGCTGCTGTGGATGCTCGGCTCGGGGATCTGGCTTATGTTCCTCGGACCGAAGCTGCTCCGGACCGGCTCGGCGCCCACCGCGGGATAGCGCGGCGCTGGCAGCGGGCCCGGTAACCGAGCGGCGGAGCCTCGCGATGGCGCTCGACTGGAACGACTTCCGGACCGTGCTCGCGGGCGAGCGGCTGCCCGCCGCGGTGGTCGATCTCGACGCCCTCGATCGCAACGTCGACCGCATCCGCGGCGCCCTGGTGGGGACAGGCAAGACGCTCCGCGTGGGCTCGAAGTCGGTGCGCCACGTAGGGCTGCTCCGGCGCATCCTCGAGCGCGGCGCGCCGGTCTTCCGCGGCATCATGGGCTTCACCGCGGAGGAGTGCGCGTTCCTCGCGAGCGAGGGGTTCGACGATCTCCTGGTCGCATATCCCACGGTGCAGCCGCTCGCGCTCGAGGCGCTCGCGCGCGCCGCGGCGGCGGGGCGCACGGTGTGGGCGATGGCGGACTCGCTCGCCCACCTCGAGGCGATCGGTCAGGCGGGCCGAGCGGCGGGAGTGGAGCTCCGCGCGGTGGTGGAGCTCGACGTGTCGTTCCGGCGCGCGGGCGGCCACGTGCACCTCGGCGTGCGGCGCAGCCCGCTGCGCGAGCCGGCGCAGGTGCTCGAGCTGGCGCGCGCGGCGAGCCGGATCGAGGGCGTGCGGCTCGCGGGGCTCATGGCGTACGAGGCACACATCGCGGGCTTCCCGGACAAGAGCCCGTTCAGCCCGGCGATGAACCGCGTGAGCCGCGCGCTCAAGTGGATCTCGATCCCCGACGTGGCGCGCCTGCGCGCCGCCACCGTCGAGCTCCTGGGGCGCGAGGGCGTAGCGCTCGAGCTGGTGAACGGCGGCGGCACCGGCAGCGTGCGGAGCACGGCGTCCGAGGCGTGCGTGACCGAGGTGACCGCGGGCTCGGGGTTCGTGTGCTCGCACATCTTCGACTACTTCGAGTCGATCGACTGCGAGCCCGCGGCGTTCTTCGCGCTCGAGGCGTGCCGCGTGTCCGACCCCGGGTTCGTGACGTGTCACGGCGGCGGCTACGTCGCCTCCGGCACGCCGAGCTGGGAGAAGCTGCCGCTGCCGTGGCGGCCGGCGGGGCTCACGTACCTGCCGAACGAGGGCGCGGGCGAGGTGCAGACGCCGCTCAAGGTGGGTGCGGGCGCGCCGCCGATTCGCCTCGGCGATCCGGTGATCTTCCGCCACGCCAAGGCGGGCGAGCTCGCCGAGCGCTTCACCGAGTACCTGCTGGTGCGCGACGGCCGCGTGGTCGCCCGCGAGCCCACCTACCGCGGCCAGGGCCAGTGCTTCCTGTGAGCGCCTGACGCCGCTGCGATCTTTCCTACGAGCGGCGGCCGTTCGGAGGGGCACGCGCCGCGTGCCCGGCGATACGACGACATCGTCATCATCGCCGGCACGTCGATCCCGGTCTGGAGGGCGCGCCTCCGGCGCGCCGGCGATCCACCGCGTCGAACGCATCGTCGATCGCGTGGATCTCCACCGGCACCGATCGTTCCCTGGCGCCCGACGGAGCGGGCGCGCTCCAGCCGTTCGGGCCGGGCGCCCGAGCGTCGTCGCTCCGTCGACGACCGATCCGTCCGATCCCGGGCGAACTCGCGGTCGCCCTTACGAGCGGAGGTGCCGGCGTCGCGCGCCGGGAGTGCTGACGCCCTCCCCTACATGATCGAGCGCTAGCTCGCGCCGCCGACCAGGAAATCCACGAGCAGCTCGAGCTGGCTGGTGAGCATGGGGACGCCGGTGTGGATGGCGCGCCCGGCGTCGCGGGCGGCGGCCAAGAGCGGGGTGATCTCGACCGCCGCGACGCACTCGGCGACGACGCGCGAGCGGCGCACCACGTCGAGCGCGATGGGCAGCGGATCGCCCGCGTTCATGCCGAGCGAGGTGCCGTTGATCGCGAGGTCGAAGTCGCGGCCCGCTAGCCGGTCGGCCGCGCTCGCGCTCACCGCGACCCCCGGAAATGCCGCCGCGACTCGCGAGGCGAGCGACTGGCCGCGCGCCGCCGTGCGGTTCACGATCGTGAGCGCGCCACAACCTTCGCGCGCGAGCCGGAACGCGATCGCGGTGGCCGCGCCGCCCGCGCCCACCAGCAGGCAGCGCGCGCCGCGCACCTCGTGCCCCGCGGCTCGCAGGCCCGCCACGAAGCCCTCGCCGTCGAGGATCGTGCCGACGAGGTGGCCGCCTTCCTCGCGCCGGAACACGTTCACCACCCGCGTCAGCGCCGCCTCCTCGGTGAGCCCGTCGAGGAGCCGCACGATCGTCTCCTTGTGCGGCATCGACACCACCGCGCCCGCGAAGCTCTCGATCGCGCGCAGCCCCGCGATCGCCGCCGGCAGACCCGCGGGCGCCACCTTCATCGCCACCATCACGAATTCGCCGCCGCGTCCGCGCTCGGCGAGCAGCCGGTTCACCGCGCGGGGCGAGCGCGCCTGCGCCACCGGGTCGGCGATCAGCGCCAAGAGCCGCGTGCACCCGGTGATCTCCACCGCGGCGTCGCTCACTCGAAGCGCGCACACGTCGCGGTGCGTTCACGCAGCACGGCTTCCTGGCCGAAACGGCGCTTGTACTCGGCGGCGATCTCGTGGACGGCCTGCGTCGACGCCTCGTCGGGGGGATGCAGCAGCGCCACGACGTCCGAGCGCTCCTGTTCGACCACGCCGCTCTTCCCCCTCCACTGCCCGGTGCCCTCGAACACCGTGAGCCCGTCGGGGAAGCGCGGAGTCACGACCTCGTCGAGAAACCGCTTCCACTCGTCGTCGGCGATCACGCCGCCGCTCGGTTTGTTGCGGCCGAAGTAGAGCGTGTCGCGGACCATCGCCGTGTCGTCGAGCTCGCAGCTCACGCCGGTGACGGGGTCGATCATCCGCCACTGGCCCGCGCAGCCCGCGCACAACGACGTGACGACGATCCACGCGCCGCACCATGCGCGGCGTCGCGACTGGGTCATGGGGGCCTCCCGGTGGCGGCGCCGAGTGTAGCGCCGACGGCGCGGGAGGCGCGTGGCGAGCCGCGGGTCGCTACCCCGCTCGGCTCAGGCCGCGAGCCGGTGCGCGGTCGGCGCGTCTGCGTGATCGGCCGCGCGGGTCGACGGCTCAGCGCCTGCTTCGATCGCGAAGTGGCGGAGGAAGCGCTGCACGCGGATCGCCAGCCAGAGCTGCGAGAGGCCCGCGAGCGCGACGACTTCGATGGCGAGGATGAAGTAGCCGAGCAGATGCATGGTCGCCCCCTGAGGCCCGACGATCGCTGGTGCGGGGATCGGTGAGCCGGGCGACACCAAGAGCAAGCCGCGTGCCCGGCGCGGCCGACTCGAGCGCGGCGGGGGTGAGACGCACGAGATCGTTCGCGGAATCGGGCGGCGTGCGGGCGGATCGCGGGCTGCGGTGGAGGGCCCCCGCGATCGGATCCGTACGTTCCGTGGATCGCGAGTCCGATTCCTGGTATGGCGCGGCGGGCGCGCGGCGTCGTCAGCGGCGCGCCGCGGGGTTACACCGGCGAGCAGCGCGACCGAACGAGGAGAGACACCTTGAGCCACCCCGAGCCCGCTCCGTACGCCACCGTCACGCAACAAGTCGACGCCTCGCCCGAGCGCGCCTTCGACGCGTGGCTCGACCCGGCGCTCCTCGGTCGCTGGATGTTCGGGCCGAGCATCCGCGACGAGGAGATCGTGCGGCTCACGACCGATCCGCGCGTGGGCGGTGCGTTCTCGTTCGTGGTGCGGCGCGACGGTGTGGAGCTCGATCACGTCGGCCGCTACCTCGAGCTCGATCGACCGCGCCGGCTCGCGTTCACGTGGGCGGTGGCGCCGGCCACCGACGGCGAGAGCCGGATCGAGGTCGACGTGCGCGCCGTGTCGCCGACGTCGTGTGAGGTCGCCGTGACCCACCACCTGCTGCCGGATTGGGCGCCGCACGCGGCGCGGATCGAGGAGGGCTGGGGGCGGATGCTGGGCGCGCTCGCGGTGGCGCTCACGGGAGAGAGTGGGGGCGCGGCGGGCTGAACCCCGGGCGTGCGATCGCCGTGCGAGCGAGCGCGCTCGCGTGGTAACAGTGCGCTCGCCGACATGGACGACGCCAGCACCCTCGGGTCGCCTGTGGCGCGGGCCGCGACGCCCGCGCCCGCCTCTCGCTCGCGGTGGTGGATCCACCTCGCGATCCTCGGCCTCTACCCGCCGGTGATCGGGCTGATCGGCTGGCTCACGCAGGGCGAGCGCGGGCCGCTGCTCGCGAGCGCCGCGTCGGGCCTCGCGGTGGGATGCCTGTGGGAGCTCTCGATCTTCGGGCTGGTGTTCGGTCTCGCGCTGCTCGCGTCGCGCCCCTCGGCGAGCGAGCTCTACGTGCAGCGGCGCGTGCCGTGGACGAGCGTGCCGCTCGGCTTCGCGTATTCGCTCGGCGTCCGCGTGCTGCTCGGCGGGGTGGTGCTCTTCGGCGTGGGCGTCGCGGTGGTGGTGGGCGGGCTCTCGGTGGATCGGATCGGCGAGCTCTTCCAGGAGCACCGGCCCAAGGTCGAGGCGCTGGTCAGCGTGAGCGCGCTCCGCGACGACCCCGTGTACCGGCTGCTCGCGGTGACCGTGGTGAGCTTCGGCCTCGGCGGGCTGCGCGAGGAGCTGTGGCGCGGCGGGATGCTCGCCGCGTTCCGCACGCTGTGGCCCGAGCGTTTCGGCTCGACGCGCGGCCAGCTCGCGGCGGTGCTGCTCGCGGCGATCGTGTTCGGGCTCGGCCACGCGCCGCAGGGACCGCTCGCCTCGGTGTTCGCCGGCGTCCTCGGCGTGGGGCTCGGAGGCATCCTCGTCTTCCACCGCTCGATCTGGCCCGCCGTCTTCGCCCACGGCTTCTTCGACGCCACCAGCCTCATCCTCATCCCGTGGGCCATGACCCAGCTCCACGACCTCGAGAAGATGATCGAGCCGTGAGCGGGGCGGACGTCGCGAGGGACCGCGACGCCCCTACGACGGCGTAGCGGCGGGCGCGAGCCCGCCGGGGTGTCGCGGGCAATCGTGGATCGATCGCGTCCGATCGCGGGCGACCTGGCGGTCGCCCCTACGGGCGATGGTGCTGGCGAATGGGGCGGTGGCGGGAGGCTGACCGAACGGCTGGAGCGTCGTCGCTCCGTCGACGACCCGGACGCCGAATCGGGCTATGATCGCGGTTCGGTCGGAGGGGCACGCGCCGCGTGCCCTGCGATACGACGACCTCGAACCGCCGCCGGTGCGTAAATCCCGGTCTGGAGGGCGCGCCTCCGGCGCGCCGCGGTTCGACTCCGATCGCGGGCGACCTCGCGGTCGCCCCTTCGGGCGATGGCGACGGCGGATCGTTCGTGCGGCGGGAGGACTGACGCCCTCCCCTACAGGGCCGGCCCGAATGGCCGGAGCGTCGTCGCTCCGTCGACGACCCGGGGGGGGCGAACCGCGCGACGAACGGCGCGGCTGCGAGGGACCGCAGCTTCCACGGGATCGCGACTCAGGGCAGGACGGCGCGCAGGAGGGCGGTGAGGCCGAGGCGGGAGCGGTGGACGCGCTTGGTGCGACGATCGGCCGGCGCGGCGCTCGCGATCGACATCGCGGCCGGCTGAAGGACGGACGCCCCGGCGCCGCCGCCGAGCGCCTCGGCGCCCTTGCGCCCCTTGCGCGCGGGCAGGAGGCGGGTGCGCGGCTCGTCGGCCGCGACCGGCAGCCGCTCGACGGCGAGCGCGCGGATGCCGGGATCGGCCCACTCGAAGAGGGTCGCCTGCCGCGGCGCGCCGCGCTCGCCCGGGCGGATCCACGCGAAGCACTTGAGGCCGAACGGCTGGGTGCACTCGACGTCGTGGAACGCCGGCGACCACGTGCCGGTGTTGATGAGCTCCACGCCGCCGATCCAGCGGTGCATCTGGCGGTGGGTGTGGCCGTGGACCACGCGGCTCACGCCGGCGATCTGCGAGCTCAGGTCGAGCTTCCCGAGGGCACCCTTCTGCGCCTCCTCGTTCTCCGACTCGACACCGCGCGCGTAGCGGATCACCCACGGCATCAGCACCGCGAACGGCGCGACGAACGTCCACAGCGGGATCTCGACGAAGAGCTTGGTGAGCAGCGTGATCTCGAAGCTGAACATCAGCGCCAGCACCACCAGCAGCGCGCGGTCGAGCCACAGCTCGCGCATCACCTTGAGCGGCGACAGCACCGCCGGGTGGGCGTGGAGCTGGGCGAGGCTGCGCACCACCCGCGGGGTCGCGTTGGCGCGCACGGCGATCTCCTCGACGTGGCTCTCGAAGTCGAGCGGCGCGTGCTTGACCGGCGGCAGCACCGCCTCCTCGAGGGCATAGAGGAACGTGACGATCGAGCTCCAGAACCACGTCCAGCCGAGCAGCGGCTGGACGCGCATCAGGTACTGGTAGAAGAACTTCACGTACTCGAAGAACGACGACTTGATGAAGCTCGAGTCGACGTGCGGGTTGAAGAGCCCCATGCCGTTCAGCATGAAGCGCGCGGCGAGGTTGCCGAACGGCAGCCGCACGTACTCGGCGCCGCGCTTGCGCACCACGGGGTGGATCGGGCTCGGGCACACGCAGTATGGGTCGTACTGGTTGCCGTGCTCGACGAGCGTGTCGCCGCTCGACACGTAGAACCACTCGCACACCCGCACCCGCTCCGCGTCCTCGTCGGCGAGCGCGAGCCAGCGCATCAGCTCGTCGCGCACCGCGGGCCAGTGGAGCTCGAGGTCGTGGTTGCCGATCACGAACACGACGCGGTGGCCGTCGCGCACCCAGTCGCGCACCGCGCGTACCCACACCGGGTGATCCTCGAGGATCACGCTCATCTTGTAGCGGGACTTGGTCTCCTGCGCGGTGAGCCCGCGGTGGCGCTCGAGCCAGCTCACGCCGAACGGCGGCCGCTCGGGTAGCGCCATCGTCGCGTCGAAGTCGAAGACGTCGCCGTTGAAGACCAACTCGAGCGGCCCGTGGGCCGCGTCGCGCAGGTGCTCGAGGAAACGCTCGAAGCTCTTGTCGACGAAGTGGCTGCGGCGCTTGTAGCGCTTCCACAGCGGGTTACCGGGGTGGGACGGCTCGGCCTCCGCGAGGTGGAGGTCGCTCACCACGAACGTGTGTCGTGGCTCGCTCGGTCCCTGGGCGCGCTCGGCGTCCATCGGCGGGCTCGAGTC
>CAYMQR010000122.1:0-10960 GCA_964392195.1 uncultured bacterium
CGCGCCCACGGCCCGGTACGGCGAACCGGGGGACCTCATGGCCCTCATCGACCGGCTCCACCAGGACGGGATCGGGGTGATCCTGGACTGGGTGCCCGCGCACTTCCCCGCTGACGAGTACGCGCTCGGCCGCTTCGACGGCACCCACCTCTATGAGCACGCCGACCCCAAGCAGGGGTTCCACCCCGACTGGAAGAGCCTGATCTTCAACTACGGGCGCAACGAGGTGCGCAGCTTCCTGCTCTCGAGCGCCTTCTTCTGGCTGGAGCGCTACCACGTCGACGGGCTGCGCGTGGACGGCGTCGCGTCGATGCTCTACCTCGACTACTCGCGCCAGGAAGGCGAGTGGGTCCCCAACCGCTACGGCGGGCGCGAGAACCTCGACGCGATCGAGCTGCTGCGCCGCCTCAACGCCATGGTCTACGAGCGCTTCCCCGACGTACAGACCATCGCCGAGGAGTCGACTGCGTGGCCGATGGTGTCGCGCCCCATCCACGTCGGCGGGCTCGGCTTCGGCCTCAAGTGGGACATGGGCTGGATGCACGACAGCCTCGAGTACTTCACCCTCGACGGCGTTCACCGCAAGTTCCACCACAACCAGATCACCTTCCGCACGATCTACGCGTCGAGCGAGAACTTCGTGCTCGCGCTCTCCCACGACGAGGTCGTGCACGGCAAGTCGTCGCTGCTCGGCAAGATGCCGGGCGACCGCTGGCAGAAGTTCGCCAACCTGCGCCTGCTCTACGCGTGGATGTACGGCCAGCCGGGGAAGAAGCTGCTCTTCATGGGCGCCGAGCTCGCGCCGTGGAAGGAGTGGGACGAGGAGGCGAGCCTCGACTGGGAGCTCTTGCGCCACGTCGACCACGAGGGCGTGCGGCGCTGGCTCGCCGACCTCAACCGCTTCTATCGCAGCGAGCCGGCGCTCCATCAGGGCGACTGCGTCCCCGAGGGCTTCGAGTGGGTCGACTGCTGCGACGCCGACCACAGCGTGGTGAGCTTCCTGCGCAAGCCCACCCGCCCGGGTCCGCAGGTCCTCGCCGTCTACAACTTCACGCCGGTGATGCGCCTCGGCTACCGGATCGGCGTGCCGTTCGCGGGGCGGTGGCGCGAGCGCCTCAACTCGGACGCGCACGTCTACGCGGGCAGCGGCGCCGGCAACTTCGGCGGCGTGGTCGCCGAGCCGGTGCCCACCCACGGGCGGCCGTACTCGGTGCTGCTGACGCTGCCGCCGCTCGCCGCGGTGTTCCTGGTCGGCGAGCCGCCCGCGGTGGAGCGCCTGCCGGTTCGCGAGCCCACTCGCCGCGTGACGAGATGAAGCTCGAACGGCCCGCCCACACGCTCTCGCTCGCGCAGGTCGCGGCGGCCCTCGAGGTCGATCCGCTCGCCGGGCTCGCGAGCGCCGAGGTGGCGCGCCGGCTGGCCGAGGTCGGCCGCAACGAGCTGGTCGAGCGGGGTGGCAAGAGTCGCCTGCGGATCCTGTGGGACCAGTTCGCCACCACCATGATGGTGATGCTGATCGCGGCGGCGGTGGTCTCGGCCGTGCTCGAGGATTACCAGGACGCCGTCGCGATCCTGTCGATCGTGATCCTAAACGCGATCCTGGGCTTCAGCCAGGAGTACCGCGCCGAGAGGGCCATCGCGGCGCTCAAGCGCCTGAGCGTCCCGACCGTGCGCGCGCGGCGGGACGGACACGTGGTCGAGATCGCCGCACCCGAGTTGGTCCCCGGCGACGTGGTGATGCTCGAGGCGGGAAGCGCCGTGCCGGCGGATGGACGGGTGGTGGAGAGCTTCAGCCTGCGCACCCAGGAGTCGGCGCTGACCGGAGAGTCGGAGCCCGTCGACAAGCTCGTGGGCGCGCTGGATGACCCATCGCTCGGGCTCGGCGATCGCCACAACATGGTGTTCACCGGCACCGCGGTCGCGTTCGGCCGCGGACAGATCGTGGTCACCGGCACCGGAATGGGCACCGAGCTGGGGAAGATCGCGTCGCTCATCCAGTCGGCCGGTCAGGATCCGACGCCACTCCAGAAGCGCCTCGACCGCCTCGGCAAGGAGCTGGCGGCCGTGGCGCTGGCGATCGTGGCGGTGGTCTTCACGCTCGGGCTGCTGCGCGGCGAGAGCGCGCGCGAGATGTTCCTCACCGCGGTCAGCCTCGCGGTCGCCGCGGTTCCCGAGGGGCTGCCGGCGGTGGTCACGATCGCGCTGGCGCTGGGCGCGCAGCGGATGCTCGGTCGCCGCGCGCTGATCCGCAAGCTGCCGGCGGTCGAGACGCTCGGGTCGGTGGACGTGATCTGCTCGGACAAGACCGGCACGCTCACCGAGAACCGGATGACGGTTCGCGTGCTCGACGTCGCCGGGTTGCGATTCGATCCGCCATCGGCACGCGCCGATCGTGGCTTGCCCTGCCCCCTGCCGGCTCACCCGGCGCTGCCTCTCCTGCTCGCGGGCGCCGCGCTCTGCAACGACGCGCTGCTCGAGGGCGACCCATGCGAGGTCGAGCCGGTCGGCGACCCCACCGAGGCCGCGCTGGTCTCGGTCGCGGCGCTCCACGGCCTCGACAAGCGCGAGCTCGAGGTGGCTCTCCCCAGGGCTGGCGAGGTGCCGTTCGACTCGGTGCGCAAGCGCATGACCACCATCCACCGCGTGGTGGCCCTCGCCCGAGCCGAGGCCGGCTCACCGGTGCCCGCGCTGGCGGCGGCGGTGGGCCGGGCGCTCGTGAGCGCACCCGAGGTCGCGTTCACCAAGGGCGCCGTCGATGGCCTGGTCGAGCTCTCGGATCGGATCTGGACCGAGCATGGCGCCGAGCCGCTCGACGGCCCGTGGCGCGCTCGGATCCTGGACGCGAACGCCGAACTCGCGGGGCGCGGCATGCGCGTGCTGGGCGTCGCCCTTCGAACGGGCGATTCGCTCCCCGAAATCGGGAGCGCCGGTGATCTCGAGCGCGGCCTGACCTTCCTCGGGCTGGTCGGCATGATCGATCCGCCCCGGGCCGAGGCGAAGGCCGCGGTCGCCACCTGCGTCGCCGCGGGGATCCGGCCGATCATGATCACCGGCGATCACCCGCTCACGGCGCTGCACATCGCCCGCGAGCTGGGCTTCCCGGGCGATCGGGCGGTCACCGGCGCGGAGGTCGAGCGCGCCTCGGACGCCGAGCTCGCGGCGCAGGTCGAGCGGGCGTCGGTGTTCGCGCGGGTGTCGCCGGAGCACAAGCTGCGCATCGTGGAGGCCCTCGCGAAGGCGGGGCACAACGTGGCCATGACCGGTGACGGCGTGAACGACGCGCCGGCGCTCAAGAAGGCGGACATCGGGGTCGCGATGGGCGTGGCCGGCACCGACGTCGCGAAGGAAGCGAGCGACATGGTGCTCCTCGACGACAACTTCGCGACCATCGTCGCGGCGGTCGAGGAAGGGCGGCTCATCTACGACAACATCCGCAAGTTCATCCGCTACCTGGTGTCGACCAACTCCGCCGAGATCGGCGTGATGCTGATCGCGCCGCTGCTCGGCATGCCGCTGCCGCTGCTGCCGCTCCAGATCCTGTGGATCAACCTGGTGACCGACGGGCCGCCGGCGCTGGCGCTCGGCGTCGAACCCGCCGAGCGCTTCATCATGCGGCGCCCGCCCTACGACTCCCGCGAGAGCGTGTTCGCGCGCGGCCTCGGCTGGCACGCGGCGTGGGTCGGGACGCTCATGGCCGCGACCTGCCTCGGTATCGGCTACTTCACCTGGCGCGCCGGCGACGAGCACTGGCAGACGATGATCTTCACCACGCTCGCGCTCTCGCAGATGGCGCACGTCCTGGCGATCCGCTCGGAGAGCGATTCGCTCTTCCAGCAGGGGCTTTTCTCGAATCCATGGGCGCTCGGCGCGGTGGCGCTCACCATTGCGCTGCAGGCGCTCGTGGTATTCGTAGCGCCGCTCCAGCAGGTGTTCCACACCGTGGCGCTCACGCCGGTGGACGCTGGCTGGTGCGTGGGGCTCGCGAGCGTGATCTTCGTGGGCGTCGAGATCGAGAAGTGGATCAAACGACGAAGTACGCGCAAGGCGTGAGGAGCGAACGGATGACTTCGAGGCTGGGCGGTGAGGTGGTCGCGGCGATGCTCGCGGCGGAGGGCGTCGACACGGTGTTCGGGATCGTCGACGGCACCTATCTGGGGCTCTTCGCGAGCTTCGAGAAGTACGGGATCCGCTTCTACTCGCCGCGCCACGAGACCTGCGCGTTGCACATGGCGGGGGCCTACGCGCGGGTCACCGGCAAGCTCGGCGTGTGCATCGCGTCGAACGGACCGGGGGTCGCGAACGCGCTGCCGGGCGTGGCGGTGGAGAACGGCGAGGGCAACCGGGTGCTGCTGCTGACGAGCTGCCGCCGTCAGGGCATCGCGTACCCGGATCGAGGCGGCACATACCAGTACTTCGACCAGGCCGGCGTCACGCGCGCGATGGCGAAGTGGTCGGGTGCGGTGCCGAGCTTCGACCGCATCCCGGAGTTCATGCGCCGCGCGTTCCGAATCGCGCACCGCGGGCGCCCCGGCGTGGTGCACGTCGACCTCCCCGAGAACGTCCTCAACAACGCGTTCGAGGCGCCCGACGATCTGGTCCGCGCGCCGCACCAGTACCGCCGCACCGAGCCGATCCGCGCCGCCGCCGCCGACGTCGAGAAGATCGCCACGTGGCTGCGCGACGCCGAGCGGCCGCTCATCCACGCGGGTAGCGGCGTGGTCCACGCGCTCGCCTACGACGAGCTCCTCGAGGTCGCCGAGCTGCTGCACGCGCCGGTCAGCACGAGCTGGGGGGCGCGCGCGGTGATGCCCGACGCCCACAAACTGGCGCTCCCCGTGCCGCTCATGAGCGTGGTGAACGAGACCCGCGCCGGTTCGGACTGGGTGCTGGTGGTGGGCTCGCGGCTCGGCGAGACCGACTGGTGGGGCAAGGCGCCCTACTGGGGACGCGGCGCGGCGCAGAAGCTGGTGCAGGTCGACAACGACGACGAGATCCTCGGCCTCAACAAGGCCACCGAGCTCACGATCCTCGCCGACGCCAAGAGCTTCCTCGCCGACCTCGCCGAGGCGCTGCGCGCCGAGCGCGTGCTCGCCGAGCGCATGCGCCACCGCGAGGAGCGCGTCGCGGCGCTCGCCGAGGCCAAGGCGAAGGCGCGCGCCGAGCTCGACCTCGCGCTCGAGAACCGGGACAGCCCGCTCCACCCGGCGCAGGTCCCGTCCACCTGCGATCAGGTCTTCGACGAGGACGCGATCGTGGTCGTCGACGGCGGCAACACCGCGGTGTGGACCACCTTCTTCCACGAGGTGAAGCGCCCGGGTGGCGTGCTCTCGACCTTCAAGTTCGGGATGCTCGGCGCGGGCGTGAGCCAGGCGCTCGGCGCCAAGGTGGCGGCGCCGGAGAAGCAGGTCTACTGCGTGATCGGCGACGGCGCGATGGGCTTCCACGCGCAAGAGCTCGAGACCGCGGTGCGCCACCGCCTGCCGGTCACGTACATCGTGCTGTGCGATCGCCAGTGGGGCATGGTCAAGCTCACCCAGACGATGATGCTGCCGGTGATGCGCGAGGCGCTCGGCGTGGAGGGCGAGGGCGTCATCAACGCCGACTTCCAGGAGATCGCATTCGACAAGCTCGCCGAGAGCATGGGCGCCCACGGTGAGCGGGTGAGCTCGCCCGACGAGCTGCGCGCCGCGCTCGAGCGCTGCGTCGGCCAGGGCGGGCCGTCGGTGGTACACGTCGACGTCGACCCGATGCTGCACCTGTTCGCGCCGGGCCTGCAGGAGTTCAAGGCGATGCACCAGGAGCCCGCGGGCTGATGGCGCGCGCGTCCACCCCGGCCACCGCCCGCAAGGACAAACCCACGAAGCGCGCCGGGCGCGGCGCGCCGGCGAAACGCAAGGCGCCGGCGCGGAAGAGCGCGGCCGCCGTCCGCTCGCCGTCGGTGCTCGTCACCGGCGCGGCGGGCTACGTCGGCAAGCTCACCGTCGAGACCCTGGCTGGGCGCCGCAAGGAGCTCGCCGGGCTGGTGGCCCTCGACGTGCGCTCGGTGCCCGCCGCCGAGCGCCGTCCCGGCGTCGTGTACGTCGACGGCGACATCGGCGATCCCGCGCTCGTCGAGCTCATCCGCGAGCGCCGCGTCGACACCGTGGTGCACCTCGCCTCGATCGTGCGCGCGCCCAAGGGCGCGCCCGAGGACCTCGCCTACCGCGTCGACGTCCTCGGCACGAAGAACGTCCTCGAGGCGTGCGTGGCGGCGGGCGTCCGCAAGCTGATCGTGACGTCGAGCGGAGCCGCCTACGGCTACCACGCCGACAACGCGCCGTGGCTCGACGAGGACGACCCGATCCGCGGCAACGACGAGTTCCCGTATTCGAAGCACAAGCGGCTGGTCGAGGAGATGCTGGCGCGCTACCGCGCCGAGCACCCCGAGCTCCAGCAGCTCGTTTTGCGCCCCGGCACCATCCTCGGCGCCGGCACGCGCAACCAGATCACCGACCTCTTCGAGAAGCCGGTGATGCTCGGCGTGGTGGGGGCGGACTCGCCGTTCGTCTTCATCTGGGACCGCGACGTGGTGGCCTGTCTCGTCGCGGGTGTGCTGGAGCGGAAGACCGGCATCTACAACCTGGCCGGCGACGGCGCGATGACCACGCGCGAGCTCGCGCGCCGCCTCGGCAAGCCCTACGTGCCGATCCCCGCCGAGGTGCTCGAAGGCGCGCTCGCGGTGCTCAAGCGGCTCGGCTTGAGCCAGTACGGGCCCGAGCAGGTGCGCTTCCTGCAATACCGCCCGGTCCTCTCCAATCACCGCCTCAAGGCGGTGTTCGGCTTCACGCCCACCTACACCTCGCGCCAGGTGTTCGACCTGTGGCTCGACTGGAAGCGGCGCTCGTGACCCGCTCGACGCGCTGAAAGCTCGATGGGATGCGCCTGATCCGCGGCGCCCGATGGGCCTTCGTCGGTGGGCTCGCCGTGGCGCTCGCCCTGGTGACGAGCTGCATGGTCCACATGCCGGGTGAGAGCTTCGAGGGCGCGCTGCCGGAGCCGACCGAGCCCGAGCGTGCGCTGGCTGGAGCGCTGCGCGGCCACGTCGAGCGGCTCGCGGGCGAGATCGGAGAGCGCAACACGAGCCGGCCCGAGGGGTTGGCGCTCGCCCGCGACTACGTGGCGGAGCAGCTCGGCGCTGCGGGCCTCGCGGTGCGCGCGCTGCGCTTCGACGCCGGCGGTGTCCAGGTCGAGAACCTGATCGCCGAGGTGCGCGGCGGCTCCCACGCGGACGAGATCGTGGTGGTGGGCGCCCACTACGATTCCGCCGAGGGCTGCCCCGCAGCGAACGACAACGCGACCGGAGTCGCGGCGCTCTTCGAGCTGGCGCGGACTTTCGCGCACCAGCCCCTCGATCGCACGCTGCGGTTCGTCGCCTTCACCAACGAGGAGCCACCGCACTTCCAGACCGAGACGATGGGCAGCCTGGTGTACGCGAAGGCGTGCAAGGCGAGCGGCGACCGCATCACCGCCATGCTCAGCCTCGAGACCATGGGCTACTTCGACGATCACGAAGGCAGCCAGCAGTACCCGTTCCCGTTCGGCCTCTTCTACCCGAGCACCGGAAACTTCATCGCGTTCGTCGGGGGCATCGGCTCGCGCGCGCAGGTGGCGCGCGCCACCGAGGTGTTCCGCGAAACCACGCGGTTCCCCGCCGAGGGCGCCGCGCTGCCAGGCTCGGTGCCGGGGGTCGGCTGGTCGGACCACTGGGCGTTCTGGCAGGCGGGCTATCCCGGCGTGATGGTCACCGACACCGCGCCGTTTCGCTACCCGCACTATCACCGCGCCACCGACACGCCCGATCGCGTCGACTACGTGCGGCTCGCGCGGGTGGTGGGAGGTGTGCGAGAAGTCGTGCGCGACCTCGGCCGCGGCTGAGCGGCGCGCGGGCGGTTGCGGCGAGGGTTACGCTCCGGTGAGCGAGCGCCGACGGGAGCCGAGATGGACATCCTGATCGCCGAGGACGACGCGACGTTGAGCCGCACGCTGACCGAGCTGGTCAGCGCGTGGGGCTTCCGCCCGATCGTGACCGCGAACGGCGCCGAGGCCGCGCGCATCCTGATGACCCCGGAAGCGCCTCCGCTCGCGATCCTCGACTGGCACATGCCGGGTCTCGAGGGGCCCGAGGTGTGCCGCCTGGTGCGCAGCCGCGAGTCCGCCACGCCGCCATTCCTGATGATGCTCACCGCGCACACCGGCCACGAGAACCTCATGGCCGGCTTCGCCGCCGGCGCCGACGACTACGTGGTGAAGCCCTTCGACGAGCGCGAGCTGCGCGCGCGCCTCCACGTCGGCGTGCGGATGGTGGAGCTGCGCCAGGCGCTCGCCGCCCGGGTGCGCGACCTCGAGGACGCGCTCGCCAAGGTGCGCACGCTGCAGGGCCTGCTGCCGGTGTGCGCGTGGTGCCGCAAGGTGCGCAGCGACCAGGACTACTGGGAGTCGTTCGAGGCCTACGTCGCGGACCACACCGACGCCACGGTCACCCACGGCATCTGCCCCGAGTGCCGCGACCGCATGGAGCGCGAAGCGGCCGCGGCCGCGGAGGTCGCCGAGAAGAACGCGCGCGAAGCGTGAGCGCCCGCGCGCCGCGTGCGCCCGCGCCGCTCGCCCTCAACGCGCCGTGGCGAGGATCAGCTCGGACGGCACGCCGAGCTGGGTCACCACCTCGCGTCGCTCGACGCGGAAGCCCGCTTCCTCCACGAACGCCGCGAGCGCCACCGGTCGGCAGCCGCCGAGGAGCCGCGGCGCGCGGCGGTAGAGCGAGCGATACGCGCTCGCCAGCCGCGGCGGCAGCTCGGCCATGTTCACGAGCACGAGCCGTCCGCCCGGACGAAGCACGCGCCGGAACTCGCCGAGCACGAGCGGGAAGTCGCTCTCGGGCACGAGATCGAGCATGTAGCTGTTGAGGACCAAGTCGAACGCCGCGGGCGGGAAGGGCAGGGCGCGGGCATCGGCGATCCGCAGCGCGTGCTGGCCAGGCAGCGCGCGCACCTTGCGCCGCGCGCGCGCCAGCATCGCCTCGGTGAGGTCGACGCCCTCGGTGCGGCCGTGCGGGTTCGCGCGCACAAGATCCGCGAAGGCGAGGCCGGTGCCGACCGCCACCTCCAGCACGTCCTCGCCGTCGCGCAGGTGCGCCACCGCCAGCTCGCGCGCCCGCGACTCGGTGAGCCGCGCCCAGAAGTCGTAGACCGGCGCGAGCCGCGCATAGACCCGCGGAACGTCCTCGGGCGCGACGCCCGCGGGCAGGATCCAGTGCGCGGGCTGGCTCATGACGCGGTTGCCCGTGGCGGAACGGCGATCGGCTCCAGGACGAGGTCGGCCACCAGCACCGGACGCACGGGTGCCGACCGCTTCACGCGGCGAGGGTACGACGGGATCGACCGGGCAGCGAAACGGGGCCGGCCGCGCGAGGCCCTAGCGGGCTCAAAGAGCGCCAAGAAAAAACGGCAATGACCGGCCTCGGGCGGCGCTGGTTTCGCGGGATTGCTAGTGCTTGACAGCAAGGCCTGCTAGCGGAAACCAGCAAAGTTTGCTAGCGGTCACCAGCAAACGAAAGAGGCCTCCCCGACTCTCGGGGAGGCCTCCCGCGAGCGCCCGCGGGCGGCTCGCGACCGGGGTCGATCGGGGCTTCAGCCCTCGACGACGCCCAGGATGTCTTCCTCGCGGATGATCAGCAGCTCGGCGCCGTCGACCTTGATCTCGCTGCCGGCCCACTTGCTGATGATGACGACGTCGCCCTTCTTCACGTCGACCGGCGTCACCTTGCCGTCGTCGTTGACCTTGCCCTTGCCGACCGCCACCACCTTCGCCTGCTGCGGCTTCTCCTTGGCGGTGTCGGGGATGATGATGCCGCCCTTCGACTTCGACTCCTCTTCGAGTCGCTGCACGATGATGCGGTCGCCCAGTGGTCGCACGTTCATGAATCGCTCCTCTTTCGTCGGCGGGTCTCGTCCCAGCCCGTGTTTTGGCCCGTTAGGCAGCCCTGGATATTGGCGCTTATTTCGCTTCCGTCAAGGCTTCCCGCCTCTCGCTTCGCCGCCACCGAGGAAAATTACGCAGTCTGCATCTCGCGGCGCTTCTCGTCCTTGCGGCGGTCGTTCTCGTTGAGTAGCAGCTTGCGCAGCCGGATCGACTTGGGCGTCACCTCGACCAGCTCGTCGCTCTCGATGTACTCGAGGCACTCCTCGAGCGAGAACACCCGCGGCGGGGTGAGGATGATGTTCTCGTCCGAGCCGGCGGCGCGGATGTTGGTGAGGTGCTTGGCTTTGGTCGGGTTGACCGGGATGTCGCGGTCCTTGGGGTGCTCGCCGACGATCATGCCCTCGTAGATCGGGTCGCCCGGCGCCACGAACAGCTCGCCGCGCTCCTGCAGCGCGTAGAGCGCGTAGCCGGTGGCCTCGCCGGTGGCCATGGACACCAGCACCGCGTGGTTGCGGTGCGGGATCTCGCCCTGCATCGGCTCGTAGCCGCCGTGGTTCGAGTCGAGCACGGCGCGACCGCTGGTGGCACGCATCAGCCGCGAGTGGAGGCCGATCGTGCCGCGCGCCGGGATGCGCGCGTGGATGTTGGTCTGGGCGTCGCGGGGGACGATCTGCGTGACCCGCGCGCGGCGCGTGCCGAGCAGCTCGAACACCTTGCCCGAGAGCTCCTCCGGTACCTCGACGACGATGTCCTCGAACGGCTCGAGGGTGACGCCGTCCTGCTCCTTGAGCACCACCTCGGGCTTGCCGACCGCGAACTCGTAGCCCTCGCGGCGCATCGTCTCGATCAGGATGCCGAGGTGCAGCACGCCGCGCCCCGACACCAGGAACGCGTCCTGGCGGTCGAGGAACTCCACCCGCAGCGCCACGTTCGAGCGCACCTCGCGCTCGAGCCGCTCGCGCAGCTTGCGCGAGGTCACGTAGTCGCCCTCGCGCCCGGCGAA
>CAYMQR010000123.1:0-10958 GCA_964392195.1 uncultured bacterium
CCGATTTCTCGCGCGGCGACCCGCGCCACTGTCGCAGCCGCGGCGATCCCGATCCCGGGCGGCCTCGCGGCCGCCCCTACGCTCCCACGCGACGCCCGATCGATGCCGCGGGTGCGGCACGACGATCGACCCGCACCGAAGGTGTAGGGGCGAGCGCGAGCTCGCCCGATTTCTCGATCGGCGATCCGCGTCGCGGTCGCAGTCCTAGCGCTCGTCGAGGCCGAGCACCGCGAGCATCCCGCCGCCCTGCATCACGTTGACCACGGGGTTGCGGCTCGCGCGGCCGAGGATCGCGAGCCCCGCCGACGACGCGAAGAGCCCGTACACTCCGAACACCTTCTCGCTCGCGAACGTGCCGTCCTCGCCGAGGGTGACGCTGCGCCGCCGCGGGATCGCGATCACCTCCTGGACCACCCACGAGCACGGCGCCGCGAGCGCCTCGTCGAGGGTGCGCTCCCACTCGGCGCGCGAGGTGACCGAGCCGATCGTCACGCCCTGCCCGCCGCAGCTCCGGTTCGGCTTCAGCACCAGCCGGTTGCGGTAGCGGCGCACGTACTCGGGCAGGTCGATCATGTTGCCCGACGGACCTTGCGTGTTGCGCTCGGCGACCAGCCGCGTCCACGGGATGTGGCGGTGGACCGCGCGGCGCTCCTCGGCGGAGAGGCTCGGCCAGTGGTCGGGCGCGCCGAGCACCTCCCACAGGCTCTTGTGGTCGAGCTCGCCGTGGGGCGACGAGAAGAAGAGTCCCTGCTGCGCGGCGGCGCGGAACGCGGCGAGGTCGTGGCCCTCGTCCTCGAGGTCGACGACGTCGCGCAGCTCGATGTTGCGGTAGATCACGTCCACCGGCTTGCCGCCGAAGGTCACCACCTTCCTGCGGCTGAGCTCGAAGTTGCGCGGGTCGACGCACTCGGCGGCGACGCCGTGCTCGCGGAAGTACTGGGCGAGCGACGGGGCCTCGGTGACCCCGGCGTCGAACTCCTGGTTCTCGGCGATCGCCACGAAGCGGAGCTCGCGGCCGATGTCACGGGCGTGCTCGCGGAGGTCGGCGAGGAGCACGGCGCGCGGATCGCGCCCCGCGGTGGCGCTCGAGAGCGAGAGGCCCTTCACGCCGACGGACTGGAGCGCGTCGAGGAGCACCGCGCGCGTCGCCGCCGCGTAGTGCACGCCGCCCACGTCCACCGAGTTCACCTCGAAGAACTTCGTGTGGCCCGCGCCGATGTCGTTGGCGAGCTCGATCGCCGCGTCCCAGCGGTGGAACACGCGCCGGGCCGGGTGGCCGGGGGCCTTCGACGCGAGCGCGAGCCAGCGCAGCTCGGCGTCGGAGAGCTCGAGCATCGCCTGCAGCACGGGATCCTTGAGGCGCGCCTCGCCGACCCGCGCCACCACGCCGTTCAGCACCGCGACGACGCGCTTCAGGTAGGTGAGCTGGCGGCGCGTGGGCAACACCGGCACCGGGTTGATCGGGATCAGGATGCGCTCGCCCGAGTCCTTGACGTAGTCGAGGGCCCAGCGCTCGCTGCCCTCGGCGATGGCGCCGCGGAAGTCCGCGACCTGCTGGGCGCTCAGCCGCTTGAGCGTGCTCAGGATGCGGCGATCGTGCGGCCCGACGTCGATCGGCCCGCGGAGCTGGGGCTCCACCGCGGATCTGCGGGGCTGGCGAGCGGTTCGCGGCGGCAACGGTCGGTCCGGTGAGAGCGCGCTCAGTGGATCGGCGTGGCGGGGTGCTTGTGCTCGCGGTGCGAGAGGCGCGCGCCGTCGAGCTCGACCGGCGTGTCACCGTTCACGGTCACCGTGAGAGCCACCGACGCGAGTGGGTCCTTGCGGCCGGGGTGGATCACGCGCGCCGAGACGAAGGCGTCGCCGGCGGGGAACTCGGCTACCGCCGTGGGCGCGCCGCACGCGTCCTGATCGGCGGGCATCTCCTGGAGCGAGGTCTCGCGCAGCGCGAACTCGTCGTCGGTGATGTCGACGCACAGCCGCGCGCCGACCAGGCCCGAGAGCGTGGTGGCCCGCACCAGGAGCTTCATGCCCTTCCAGCCGTGGATGACGCCCGTCGAGACCAGCACCCGGCCCGCGCGGCCGATCGTCGGCGGCGGCGCGCCACCGGGGGATGGCGCGGGGTCGGCGGGCGGCGCGTTGCTCGCGGGCAGGGACGGGCCGCCCTGGGCGGGGGCGGCGGACGCCGCGAGCAGCAGCGCCGCGCACGCGCTCACCGCGTGACGGCGGACGATCGGGCGACGGGTGGACGGGAGCTCGCGGAGGGCGGTCATCGGGAGACGTGCCGCGCGGCGGCCCGCGCGGCAAAGGCGGTGACCATACCATCGTACTCGGCCCGGAAACCTCGGACGGCCGAGGGCCGCGGTCGCGACGGTGCGCCGCCGCCGGTCCGGTTGGGCCGCGCGCGCGAGGGGAAGTACGATGCGCGCGATGCGGATCGAATCGAGGCGAGCCACGTTCACCTGGGCGCTGGCGACGAGCCTCGCCGTCGGAGGGGCGGCGGTGGCCGCGGGCGGAGACGCCGCGGGTGTGCCCGCCGCCGAGGCCGTCGCGGCGGCGCCGCGGAGCGCCACGCCGAGCTTCGCCGCCGCGATGCGCGTCCTCGACCTCGACCGGTCGATCCGGTTCGCCGAGCGAAGCCGGCGCATGCTCGACGCGCTGATCGTCGACGGCGAGCGCCTCGAGAACGAGGTGACGCCGCTCGCCAAGGGCGAGGACGGCAAGGTCTACGTGCGCGGCACGGCGCCCGCCGACCAGCCGGTCCTCGACTGGCTCGACGAGCTTGGCGACCCGCCGCCCGCGCAGCTCGGCGACTTCGTGCTGCGCGCCGAGGCGCGCAGCGAGAGCGAGCTCAGGCGCTCGCGGCTCTCGTTCCGCTCGGTGGTCGGGCTCGCTCCCGCGGACGTGATCGCGGTCAACCGCGCGATGCTCGCCGAGCTCGGCGGCTCGTCCGACGCCGCGATCGTGGCGGCCTACCAGCGCGACCTGCCGCGTCTGGCGGCGTGGTCGGCGCGGCTCGTCGACATGACGCGGCTGCGGCTGCTCGCGGCGGAGCAGGGCGCGGACTTCACCGCGCTCGCGATCGAGGCGCCGCTCGACGAGGACGCCCTCGACGCGAGCTACCCGAGCCTATCGCGGCTGCTCTCGTGGGCGCGCGAGGTGCGGTGGCGGGTGGGCGACGACCAGGGCCGGGTGCTCGCGACGTTCACGTTCGACGGCGACGAGCGCGTGTTCCGCGCCCACGAGTGGGTGCGCGACGGCGAGCTGGTGTGGAGCGACGGTCAGCAGCCGCTGCGGGACGCGGCGGGCGCGCTGATGCCCGTGGACTTCGAGGTCACCCGCGACGCGAGGTTCCGGGTCGCGGCCGAGGCGAGCGCCGTGCTCTTCAAGCTCGGCCCCATCCGCATGGGCTCGTTCGACATGCCGTCGAGCGAGCTCGAGGCACGCTACCTCGGCGACGCCACCGGGCAGAAGGCCGACTGGCTGCTCCGGCTGCGCTCGATCTCGGACGCGCCCGCGCTCGTCGAGTGGATGCTGCCGCTCACGCAGCTCCGCGAGTCGCTGATCCGGACGTTCCAGATCAGCCTGGTGTCCGCACCGAGCGGCGAGACGGAAGGCCTCCACGAGATGGTGCTGAGCGGCGGCGCGGAGCTGCCGCGCTCCGCGTCGCTCGACTTCGCGCAGGCGATGGCGCGCTGGGCGACCGACTCGTTCTCGATCGCCGATTGGCTGCGCGCCGGCCGCGACTTCGCCGACGCCGCCGCGCAGGACCTGAGCGCCCTGCGTACCCCCGCCGTCGCCCGCGCCGAGCCGTAAGAGCTCCCGCGCGAGACGGACACGCGCGCGCCGGTCGATCCCGGGCGGCCTCGCGGCCGCGACGGAGCGCGGCCCTCCAGCCGATCCACCCGCACCGCAGGTGTAGGGGCGAGCGCCAGCTCGCCCGAGTTCTCGCACAGCGATCCGCGCACCGGTCGTAGCCCGGGCGAGCGCGGGCGGCGCCGACGGAGCGGCGCCCTCCAACGGATGACGGGCCGGACTCCCCTTCGGGAACCCGGCCCTACCGCGGCGTCACGCGACCGCGGCGAGCGGCGCGGGGGCGGCGACCAGGCCGGCGGCGGCCAGCCAGTGATGCACGGCGGCCGCGTTCAGCTTGGTCAGGTCGCCCGCGTGCTCGGCACAGCGGACGTGCGCCTTCTCGAACAGCCCGTGGTGCTTGCGCATCAGACCCAGCATGCGCGGCTCGGCCACGAGCAGGATCTGGAACACGCCCGCCTCGGTCGCCATCCGCAGCGCCTCTTCCGCGACCTCGCGCGCGAACTTCCGTTTCAGCCGGATCGCCTCACGGTCCCAGCGATCCTCGTAGCCGTGCGTCGGTCCGGCGCGGAACATCGTGCGGCGGCCGGTGCCGTGGTCGTCGCTGTGCTCCCTCGCGTCCACCGCGACGGCGGCGTTCACCAGCCCTTCCTGCTCGATCAGGTGCGGGTACTCCGCGAGATCCGGCCCGACCTCGTTCTCGACCACGAACAGACGCGCCCGGCCTCCATCCGCCACCACCACACAGGTTCGGGGAATCATGACCTCCTCCTTCACCACGGCGCACGACTTCCGGTCGATCCGCGCCTCGTCACTCGACCTTCACGGTGACGCTGCGCCTCTTCGCCTCCTCGCTCTTCGGCATGCGGACCTCGAGCACGCCGTCCTTGAACGTGGCCTTCACCTGCTCGGCCTTGACCTCGCACGGCAGGCCGATGGCGCGCACGAAGCTGCCGTAGCTGCGCTCCATCACGGTGTAGTCCTTCTCCTTGGTCTGCTCTTCCCGCTTCTTCTCACCCTTCAGCATCAGCGTGTGATCGGTGAGGGTGATCTCGATCTCCTCCTTCGCCATGCCGGGCAGCTCGGCCTTCACCACCACCGCCTCGGGCTCCTCGAACAGGTCGACGGCCGGCATGCGCATGCCGAGCGGAGCGCGCGGCATCATGCGCTCGAGGTTCCACAGGCTGGGCAGCGGCCGGCGCCAGAAGTCCTCCAGCCAGTGACCCATCTCCTCTTCCCAGCGGGTCATCATGTCGTGCGGCCGGCGCAGCGGGATCACGTCCGCCTTGGCGGTCTTCGCGACAGCCTCTTTCTCTTTCGGCTTCAACATGACGCACCTCCCTCGGTGCCGCTCGTGGACACCCATCGATTCACCCGGAGGTCGCGCATAAGCCGTGCCCGTGCCGCTTTCGGCGGCACGCGCCGGCGGCGCCGGCAGGCCGGCGGCGATGGGCGCAATCGTTGGAGGATTCGCGGCCCGTCCGCGAGAGCGGAGGTGCGCGAGAGAACGCGGTTACGGCGCCGAAACGGCGAGGCCTCGGGCGCCGTCCGACGCGTTTCGACGCTGGCCCGGCCCGAGTGCCGGGAGCGGCTCAGGCGGTGCGTTCGAGGACGATCACCGTGACGTTGTCGCGCCCGCCCTCGCGGTTGGCGGCGGCGACCAGCTGGTCCACGGCGGCGTCCGGCGCCGCGCCGCGGACGATCGCCTGGATCTCCGCGTCGCTCACGAGGTCCCAGAGCCCGTCGGTGCACAGCACCACGCGATCGCCCACCTCGAGGTCGTGGCGGACCAGGTCGACCTCGACGCGCCCCGGCTCGCGCCCGCCGAGGTACCGCGTCAGGATGTGGCGCTGGTGGTGGTTCCGCACAGCCTCCTCGTTGGGCAGCGCGCCGGCTCGGAAGAGCTCGGCCGCCCACGAGTGGTCGAGGGTGATGCTGCGGATCGCGTCACCGGTGGACACGTAGCAGCGGCAGTCGCCGACGTGCGCGACCGAGAGCGCCGCGCCGTCGAGGATCGCCGCCAGCGCCGTGCAGCCCATGCCCATCGTCTCGGGGTGGTCGTTCTGGTGGGCGGCGAGGCGCTGCTGCGCGACCTGCAGCGCGGCGTCGAGGACCTCGTGGGCCGGCGTGCCGTTGCGGTAGCTCGAGTGGACGTGGTCGACGATCGTGTGGGCGGCGAGCTCGCTCGCCACCTCGCCGCTCGCCGAGCCGCCCATCCCGTCGCACAGCACCAGGACCCCGTAGGGCCGGTCGGCGCGCGGCTCCTCGACGATCCGGAAGTCCTCGTTGTGGGAGCGGACCCTGCCGAAGTCCGTCTTGGAGGCGACGCGAAACGAGGGCATGAAGGGGAGTCTCGTCGGGCCCGAGGAGCCCGTTTGGCACGCTAGCACGGCATTCTACCTTTCGTCGCCAGACCCCGAGCCACGCTTCGCGCCGCGGCCCAGCCACGCCCCCCACGTGGCGGCGTGACGGGTTCGGAGTAGGCTCCGGCGCGCGCGCCCGCCCTGCCCGGGCGCGCCGCCGAGGGTCGCATGCAAGACCGCAGCACCTTCTGGACCGAGCCGCTGCCCACCGACCTCCACACCTACTCGGTGCAGGAGGTGCTGAAGGACGGCGGCTCGGTGCTGATCCGGGCCATCCGCCCGGACGACAAGGCGGCGCTGGTGGACCTCTTCCAGCGGCTGAGCCCGCGCTCGATCTACTTCCGCTTCATGGGCACCAAGAAGCGGCTCACCGAGGACGAGCTGGTGCGCTTCACCGAGCTCGACTTCGTGAACCACGTCGGGCTCGCGGTCACGCTGCGCGACGCCGACACCGAGCGCATGATCGGCGTGGGGCGCTACATCGGGATCGGCGACGGGCCCGCCAACGACCACGGCCACGCCGACGTCGCGTTCGCCGTCGACGACGCCCACCAGGGCCGCGGCATCGGCACGCTGCTCCTCGAGCACCTCGCGCGGCTCGCGCGCGCCAACGGCATGGAGCTCTTCGAGGCCGACGTGCTCGGCGAGAACAACCAGATGCTGGAGGTGTTCGCGCACAGCGGCTTCCGCGCCAAGCGCTCGTTCGAGGGCGGCGTCTTCCACGTCTCGTTCCCGGTGGCCGAGACGGTCGCCGTGCTGCAAGCGGAGCACAACCGCGAGCGCCACGCCGCCGCCGAGAGCTTGCGGGCGATCCTCGAGCCGCGCTCGATCGCCGTGGTGGGCGCCTCGCGGCGCCCGCGCACGATCGGCCACACGCTGATCCGCAACCTGGTGCGGCACGGCTTCGGCGGGCCGATCTATCCGGTGCACCTGGTGGCGAAGCGCGTCGCCGGGCTGCCCGCCTTCCCGCGCGTGAGCGCGATCGGCCAGCCGGTCGACCTCGCGATCGTGATCGTGCCGGCGGCGGCGGTCGAGGACGTGGTCGCCGACTGCGTGCGCGCCGGGGTGCGCGGGCTGGTGGTGATCAGCGCCGGCTTCGCCGAGGTGTCGAACGAGGGGCGCGCGGTGGAGAAGCGGCTGCGCGAGCGCGCCCGCGAGTCGGGGATGCGGCTGGTCGGCCCCAACTGCATGGGCGTCATCAACACCAACCCCGACGTGTCCCTCGACGCCACCTTCTCGCCCACCTCGCCGCCGGCCGGGAACGTGGGCTTTCTCTCGCAGAGCGGCGCGCTCGGGATCGCGCTGCTCGACGACGCCAAGCGCCGCGGCCTCGGCATCTCGAGCTTCGTGTCGGTGGGCAACAAGGCCGACGTCTCCGGCAACGACCTGCTCGCGTACTGGGCCGAGGACTCGCGCACCGAGGTGATCGCGCTCTACCTCGAGAGCTTCGGCAACCCGCGCAAGTTCGCGCGCGTGGCGCCCGAGGTGGCGCGCATCAAGCCGATCATCGCGGTCAAGTCGGGCCGCTCGCGCGCGGGCAGCCGCGCCGCGGCGAGCCACTCCGCCGCGCTCGCCAGCTCGGACGTCGCGGTCGACGCGCTCTTCGAGCAGGCGGGCGTGATCCGCGCCCGCACCCTCGAGGGGCTCTTCGACGTGGCGTCGCTGCTCTCGACGCAGCCGGTGCCGGCGGGTCCGAGGGTGGGGATCGTCACCAACGCCGGCGGGCCCGGGATCCTGCTCGCGGACGCGTGCGAGGAGGTCGGGCTGGTGGTGCCCGAGCTCGAGGCCGCCACCCGCGCCAAGCTCGCGACCATCCTCCCGCCGCACGCGGGTCTGACGAACCCCGTGGACACCATCGCGGAGGCCACGGCGTCGCAGTTCGCGCGCGCCGTCGAGGTGGTGGGCGCCGACGACTCGGTGGACGCGGTGGTGGCGGTGTTCGTGCAACCGTATCTCGGGTCGCCGGAGGAGCTCGCGGAGGCGCTCGCGACCGCCGCCGGCGCGGTGCCGCGGGAGAAGCCGGTGGTCGCCGTGTACGTGAGCGCGCGCGGCGCCCCCGCGGTCCTCCACGACGGCCCGCGCGGGCGCATCCCGGTGTACGCCTTCCCCGAGAACGCGGCGCAGGCGCTCGCCGCCGTGCACCGCTATTCGCGCTGGCGGCGGCGCCCTCGCGGCGAGGTCTTCCACTTCGATCCGTTCGCGGTGAGCGCGATCCGCGCGGTGGTGGACCGGGTGCTCGCCGAGGCGAAGGGCCGCCCGACCTGGCTCGCCCCGATGGACCTCACGACGCTGGTGCGCGCGGCCGGCCTGCACCACGCCGAGACCCTGGTCGCGACCCTCGACGGCGCCGGCGAGGCCGCCGCCGAGCTCGGCTATCCGCTGGTGGTGAAGGCGATCTCGCCGGGCCTGGTGCGCAAGAGCGAGGTCGGCGGCGTGATCGTCGGCGCCACCACGCGGCGCGAGGTGGAGGCCGCCGTCGCCACCCTCGAGGACCGCCTGCGCCGCGCCGGCCTCGCGCTCGAGGCGGTGCTGCTGCAGCGCGAGGTCAAGGGCGGCATCGACGCATTCGTGGGGATCGCGAGCGAGCCCACCTTCGGCCCGCTGGTGGTGTGCGGGCTGGGCGGAGCGCAGGTCGAGCTGCTCCACGACGTGTCGTTCCGGCTCGCGCCGGTCAGCGACCTCGACGCCGCCGAGATGATCGAGAAGCTCCGCAGCAAGCGCCTCCTCGACGGCTTCCGCGGCGCGCCCGCCGGCGACCGCGGCGCGCTCGCGCGGGTGATCCAGCGCGTCGCGGCGCTGGTCGAGGTGGCGCCCGAGCTGACCGAGCTCGACCTCAGCCCGATCAAGGTGATGGCGCCGGGCGAGGGCGCGGTGGTGGTCGACGCGCGGCTCTTGCTCACGCCGGCGGGGTGAGCGAGGCCCGGAAGCCCGTCGCGTGCCCACAGGGGCCGCTTTCAGCCCCTCGGCAGCCCGAAAACCGCATGATTTCAGCGTGGTGTAGGCCGCCCGCGACGCAAAATACTCGCGGAAAGTGGCATTTTTTACTGGCGAGTTGTGGCAGAAGTGACCACAAATTGTGGTATCGCCCGGCGCACTCGGCGGCCGGCTCGCCGGCGGAGGGAAGGGGCTCAGGCGGCGTCGCGCTGCGGGTCCGCGCCGAGGATCGCCAGGCACTCGTCGAGCCGATCCGCGCGGGTGAGCGCCTTCCAGCGCTCGGCCGCGTCGGGCAGCCCGGCGAGGTAGCCGCGCAGGTGGCGGCGGGTGGCGAAGATCCCGGAGCGCTCGCCCCGGGCCTCGGCATTCCAGCGCAGGTGGGTACGGGCGAGAGCGAGCCGCTCGTCCCGCGTGGGCGCCGGCGATGCCACGCCCTCATCGAGGAGCGCGCGCGCCTCGCGGAACACCCACGGGTGGTCGATCGCGGCGCGGCCGATCATCGCCGCGGCGCAACCGGTGCGTTCGAGCGCGTCGCGGACGTCGGCCGCGGTGCGGACGTCGCCGTTCACGATCACCGGGATCGAGACCACCTCGCGCGCCCGGCGCGCCCACTCCCAGTCGGCCGGGCCCTCGTGACGCGCCATCGCCGTGCGGCAGTGGATCGTCAGCGCCGCCACACCCGCGTCCTCGAGCAGGCGCGCGAGGTCGACGATCGGCATGTGCGACTCGGGGCCGTAGCCGATCCGCGTCTTCACCGTGACCGGTAGCTCGGTCCCGGCGACGATCCGTGTCGCCATCGCCACCATCGCGGCGGGCTCGCGCAGCCAGCCCGCGCCGCCGCCACGCGCCATGATGCGCGGCACCCAGCAGCCGCAGTTGATGTCGAGGAACGTGGGCTCGGCCGCCTCGGCGATGTGCGCCGCCTCGGCCAGCTCGTCGGGGTTGCCGCCGTAGATCTGGATGGCGGTGGGACGGTCGTCCGGCGCGAGCGTCATCTTGCGACGCGACGTCCGGCAGCCGCGCAGCAAGCTGCCCACGTTCACGAACTCGGTCACGCAGAGCTCGGCTCCCACCGTACGGCAGAGGCGCCGGAACGCCGCGTCGGAGACGCCGTCCATCGGCGCCAGGATCGCGGGCCGGCGGGCCAGGTACGCGTGGAGCTCGGCGCGGGTGAACGGCATGGCGCGAGTGGGGTGGATCCAACGACGGGGAGGGTTTCGAGGGTAGCAGCTATGCTCGATCGCTTCGGAGGACCCGCCCCGTGCCGCAGCTCATCTCGCTCTCGTTCTCGCCGTGGTCGGAGAAGGCGCGCTGGGCCCTCGATCACCACCGGGTGGCGCGCACCACCGTCGAGCACGTGCCGATGGTCGGCGAGCCCTACCTGCGCTGGAAGCTCGGCAAGCTCAGCGGCCGCGTGACCGTGCCGGTGCTGATCGACGGCGGTCGCGTGTTCAGCGACTCGTTCGACATCGCCCGCCACGCCGACGCGATCGGCTCGGGCTCGAAGCTCTTCCCCGCGGGTCACGAGAACGACATCGCGCGCTGGAACGAGCGCAGCGACGCCGTGCTCGCGGCGGGGCGGGTGCTGTCGCTGCGGCGCACGCTGGCGAACCCCGGCGCCATCCAGGAGAGCATGCCGTTCCCGCGCGCGATCCGGCCTTACCTCCTGCCCCTGGGGCGCAGCGCGGTGACGTACATGAACCGCAAGTACCGCACCGAGGGCATCGACGACGCCCACGCGACCGGCACGATCCGCACCCACCTCGGTGAGCTGCGCGCGGCGCTCGGCGGGAAGCCGCACCTGATCGGCGACTCGCTCAGCTACGCGGACATCGTCATGGCGGTGTCGCT
>CAYMQR010000124.1:0-10925 GCA_964392195.1 uncultured bacterium
CACCTGCTCGGCGATCACCTCTGGGCTCGCCGCCGCGCTGCGGCGCGGCGGGCTGAAGCCCGAGGACTACCGCGTGCTCAGCCTGTCGTTCGATCCGCAGGAGACCGACGCCGGGTTGGCCGCCTTCCGCGCCCGCCTGCAGCTGCCCGCCGAGTGGGCGACCGTGCGCGCTGCCGATCCCGCCACCCTGCAGCGCGTCCTGCGCAGCCTCGACTTCCGCACCCTCCAACTCGACAACGGCCACTTCGAGCACCCCAACCTGGTCACCGTGCTCGACGCCGAGCGCCGCGCCGTCGCCATCGTCTATGGCGTGACGCCCTCCGCCATCGACCTCGCCGCCGCCGTGTCGCGCGCCCGCGACGGCGTCAGCGCGCTCGACCGTTGGCGGCCCTACCTCTTCTTCTTCGCCATCGTCGGTCTGCTCGCCAGCACCGCCGTGTTCTTCCTCCTGCTGCGCCGGGCGCAGCATCGGGTGCGGGTCCAAGCCCACGCGTAGGGCGCACCGGCGGCGCGCTCCTACGGCTGTGCGGGTGGCAGCAGGCCGGCGCCGCGCAGCGCGCAGTAGGTCGCGTAGCCGCCCGACAGGTTGGCGGCGTCGTAGCCGTGCTGGGCGAGGAACCGCGTCGCGTAGTACGCGCGCTGGCCGACGCCGCACGAGAGCCAGATCTCACGGTCCCTGGGCAGCTCGGCGTAGCGCTCGCGCATCACCGAGAGCGGCAGGTTGATGAAGCCGGGCGGGTGGCCGGCCTCGAATTCGTGCGGCTCGCGGACGTCGACGAGGAGCGCGTCGGTGGTCGCGATCGCGTCCCAGTCGGCCACCGGCATGTCGCCGTTCAGCACGTTCTCGGCGAGCATGCCGGCGAGGTTCACCGGGTCCTTGGCGGCGCCGAACTGCGGCGCGTAGCTGAGCTCGACCTCGGCGAGGTCGTGGACCGTGCCGCGGAACTGGATCGCCGTGGCGATCACGTCGATGCGCTTCTCGACGCCTTCGTGGCCGACGGCCTGGGCGCCGAGGATGCGCCCGTCGGGGACCGCGAAGAGCAGCTTCAGGTGAATCGGCTGCGCGCCGGGGTAGTAGCCCGCGTGGTGGCCCGGGTGCAGGTAGACCTTCGCGAAGTCGGTGACGCCCGCGCGCCGGAGGCCCTTCTCCGAGGCGCCCGTGGAGGCGACCGTCATGCCGAGTACGCCGACCACCGCGGTGGCCTGCACGCCGCGGAAGTGGGTGCGGCGGCCGGCGATCGACTCGGCGGCGACGCGACCCTGGCGGTTGGCGGGGCCGGCGAGCGGCAGCACGGTCTCCTGGCCGGTCAGCACGTCCTCCACCTCGATGACGTCGCCGACGGCCCAGATGTGCGGGTCCTCGGTGCGCATCGCGCCGTCGACGACGATGCCGCCGCGCGCGCCGATCGGCAGCCCGGCGCCCTTCGCGAGGCCGGTCTCGGGCCGCACGCCGATCGCCAGGATCACCAGGTCGGTCTCGATCCGCGCGCCGCTCTCCGCCACCACCACCAGCCCCGCGCCGGCGCCGCGCTCGATGGCGGCGAGGCCGTCGCCGAGCCGGAGCGTCACGCCCTCGGCCTCGATGTGCTTCATGAGCGGCGCGGCCATCTCGGGGTCGAGCGGCGGCATGACCTGCGTGAGCTTCTCGAGGATCGTCACCGCGAGCCCGCGGTGGACGAGGTTCTCCATCATCTCGAGGCCGATGAAGCCGCCGCCCACCACCACTGCGCTCTTCGCGCGGTGGTCGTCGATCCAGGCGCGGATGCGCCGCGAGTCGGGGATGCTGCGCACCGCGAACACGCCATCGAGATCGACCCCCGGTAGCCTCGGGCGGATCGGCGCGGCGCCTGGCGACAGCACCAGCACGTCGTAGCGCTCGACGCGCTGGGCGCCGCTCGCGAGGTCGCGCACCGTGAGGGTGCGCGCCGCGCGGTCGATCGCGGTGGCCTCGGTGCCCGTGAAGACGTCGATGTTGAAGCGCTGGCGGAAGCTCTCGGGCGACGCCATGAGGAGCTTCCTCTCGTCGGCGATCACGTTGCCCACGTAGTAGGGCAGGCCGCAGTTGGCGAACGAGACGTACGGACCGCGGTCGATCACCACGATCTCGAGCGACTCGTCGAGGCGCCGGAGCCGAGCGGCGCACGAGGCGCCGCCGGCGACGCCGCCGACGATCAGCACGCGGCGGCGGCCCGAGGCCGAGGTCGACGACGAGGTGGACGAGGAAGCGGGCGAAGAGGTCGCGGCGGCCATGGCGTGCTCCGATCGAGGACGACGGGAGTGCCCGATCGACCTAGCACACCTGGCCGCCGCAGGCAGGTGCCGGCGCCGTTACTGGATCGGCGCCATCAGGTGCTGGTACGGCGTGCCGGCCCACATGACGTAGGGCTGCGTGGTGTCCGGGTCGGCGCCCTTCGGGTACTGGTCGTAGAAGGACGGGTCGGCGCCCACCACCATCACGTGCGGGCCGGTCTTGACCCAGTGGTTGGAGGCGCTGGGCGCCTTGGCGTGGGGATCGGTGTTGCTGGCGTCGGTGCCGCCCTCGAGCATGTACATGAAGCCGATCTTCCCAGCGGGAGGAGCGGTGTGGCTCATCCACGCGTGCGCCCACTCCATGGCGTTGGCGTCCATGCACATGGGGTCTGGGCCGGGAGTCTCCGGGCTGTCGGCCATGCAGGTGAAGCCGTTGGTGCCGGCGCGGATCGTGCGCATCGTGCCGTCCGCGTTCATGGCGACGATGGCGGCGTGCTTGGCGACGTTCGCCGGCGCCGCCCTCTCGGCGCTGGCGATGGTCTGCGCGTCGCTCGGCGCGGGAGCGGCCGCGCCCGCGTTCTTGGGTGCGTCCGCTGCGTGTGCGACCGTGAGCGAAGAGAACGCGATGAGGGCCGGGATCCAGAGCTTGGCCTGCATGGTCTTCTCCTTGCGCCCCGTCCGGGGGCGCGATCGAGCCTGGGAGGCCGACGCTAGATCCGGAGCCGGGCCCTAGCAACGTGAGGGAATCGCCGGAGCGACGGATGCGCCTCCGTGATAGAGTGAGCTCAGCGAACTCACCGACCCCTTCGGGTCGAGGTGCAAGCATCGGCCGACGGAAGAACGAGCCTCGGGATCACGTGACGCGAGCCGCGTGGGGCCCCCCCGACGCCACGTTCGACCCGGCCCACGAAGAAAAGGAGGGCGACCACATGAGGAAATCCCATTCGTAGTCGGCGCTGACGCGCCCAAGCGAAGTGACGGCCGCCCCGAGAGGGGCGGCCGTTTTCGTCTCTACGCGGGATCGAGGCGCTCGGGCCGAGTGGCACCAGTCGTGCCCGCTTCCTGGCGCGATCGATCTCCCGGCCGCGACGGAGCGCGGCCCTCCAGGCGTCCGAAGCGGACCTCGCCGCGGTGGTCGAGCTCGATCGGTAGCTCGAACACGCCGGCGTTCGAGCCGGCGAAGAGCGTCGAGGAGGCGGCGTCGAACCGCAGCGCGCGGGTGAAGGGACCGACCCGCACGGTGTCGAAGACGTCGCCGCGCTCGACGCCGAGGGCCGAGACGCGCCCGTCGAAATACGCCGCGGCGAAGATCACGCCGCGCGCTGGATCACACTCGATCTCGCGCACCAGCGCGTCGGCGGGCAGGATCCGGCGGAGCGCGAGGCTGGCGCTGTCGAGGACGGTGATGTCGCCGTACGCGGGCCGCGCGATCGCCAGCTCGCGCCGCGCCGGGAACACGCAGACGTCGGTCGAGCCCCAGCCGTTGAACGCCTCCAGGAGGCTGCCGTCCGTGAGGCCGAGCCGGGCCACCTTGGGCTGATCGAGCCAGCTCGTCACGAACAGCGCGTCGGACGCCGGGTCGAGCTCGATCGCGTACGGTCCGTGCGGGACGGCGCGCACCTGGTGGTCACCGGTCTCGAGGTCGATGAGGTGGATCGCCTCGCTCCCCTCCTCCGCGACGGCGACGCGATGGGGGCCGATGCGCTCCACGTCGATGATCGAGCCGCCGACGATGCGCCGCTCGAGAGCGCGCTTGTCGAGGTCGAGGATCGTGGCGCCCTCGCCGCCGCCGCTCAGCACCCGAGCGGAGCCCGGCAGCCACGCGAGGCGCTCGTAGGCGGCCGGGTCGAGGTCGGGGAGCGAGCGCGACTCGCCGGTGCGGCGGTCGAGGACGCCGGGAGCGGCGGCGCCCTTGGTGGTGAACACCAGGTCCTGGCCACCCGGGGCGAGGAGCAGGTCGTAGACGCGGCGCGGCGAGGTGTAGCGCAGCAGCCCAGCCGTGGGCGGCAACACGATCCCCGCCAGGAAGCTCACCAGCGCCGCGGCGGCGGTGCCGGCCACACAGCCGCGCAGCGCGCGCTTTGCCGCGTCCCAACCGGGCCTTCGCGCGGCGACCCACGCGAGCGCGCCCGCGACCACGAACAGCACCGCCACGGGACCGAGGCCGGGACGAACCATCGTGATGGATGCACTCGCGAGCGCCACCCAGGCGGTGCGGCGGCGGTCCGCGGCGAGGAAGAGCGCGGCGGACGCGGCCAGCGCGGCTTCGGGGTGCCGGAGCAGGCAGGCACAGAACCAGGCGCCGGCGAGGAGGGTCCATCCGAGGGGGCGAGCGATCGCGAGGCCCGTGCGCCGCACCGCGCCGACGAAGCCCAGGGAGCGCGCGGCGCGCGCGACCGACGCCACCAGCAGCGCCGCGACGGTCATCAGGATCGCGACGCTCGCGATCGCGAGGTCCTCGGAGCTCGGCGGATGGCGCTTGGCTGCGGCTAGCGCCGCGTAGGGCAGCGCGAACGAGAGGTGGACGGTCGCTCGGAAAGCGGGGTTCGGATGGGGAATCGTCCAGGCCGCGAACGGCGCGACCCACCACGCCTGCCGGAGCAGCGCTGGAAAGGTCCCTGAACGAAGCCGTGCCGTCGCGCCCACCGCACCCCGCCCGGCCGATGGAAGAGGAGAGACTGCTGAACGTAATTACTCCTCGGGCCGAGTCGGGGGCCAGTGGGCGCGCTCGCCTCCGGCGGAGCGGTCCGGACCGGCGCTCAGCGCCAGTCGCGCTTGATCGGCTGGGCGGGGCGCGGCGCGGAGCTCGACGGCGAGCGCTGGAGCGGAGTGGGGCGGTAGGTGGTGGGCGGGTGGAGAGGCTGGGACGTCGGCGGTCGATAGGTCGGCGGCTTGCCGCCGTCGTGATGTCCGTCGCCGTGGCCGTGGTGGCCGCCGTGCCCGCCGTGGTGGTGGTCGTCGTCCCATCCCCAACCCCAACCCCCCGCCGGATAGCCGTACCAGTCGTCGTTCCAGTACCAGGGGTAGTCGTAGTGGTAGCTGTGGGTCCACAGCGGCCAGGTCGCCGCAGCGGCGATGGCGGTGGGCACGATCCACGACGCCGCCGACCACGAGTCGCGCGGCTCGTAGGCGTAGGTGGGGTAGCTCGGCGCGTAGAAGCGCTGCGTGTCGAGCTCGTAGCGGGGCGGACCCGAGCTGGGCTGCGTGCCGGTGCCCGCCGCCGAGCCGGTCTGCGGTTCGGCCGCGGACGTGCCGCAGCCGAGCGCCCAGCGTGAGCCGCACGGCGCCGCCGCGCGCTGCGCGGCGGACGCGTCGACGATGCGCTTCTGGTCGGCGGTGAGCCGCAGCGGGTCGCAGCCGGCGCTCCAGCCGTTCGCGCACGCCACGTAGTTGCGTTGCGACGAGGCGTTCTCGACCAGCTTGCGCTCGGCGTCGGTGAGGCGCGCCGGATTGCAGCGCCCTGCCTCGCCGTTCACGCACGCCACGAAGTTCTGGCGCGCGTCGACGGTGGCGTCCGACGCGCGAGGTGGCGTAGAGTCCGCGGCGAGGGCTGCGGTCGCGGCGAGCACCAACGCCGCCACGACCTGCAACGAAACGGTGAGTCGCCGAGACCCGTGTCGCATCGCTCGACTCCTTCGGACTGCCTCGACAGTCCTGGCGCCGTCCCCGACCCGGAGGATAGCGCGCCTCGGATGCCACGCGCCCGTGACCGTGAGGCCGGCGCCTCGATCCCCGTCGTTACGCCTGCGCCACAGGCCCCGCGGCGGCGAGAGGGTCGTGGTGCTTCGCCGCGTCGATCCGTGGCGATCCACGGGCCATGCCGGCGCTTCGCTTCGCTTCCCGTCCCGTGCAAGAAGCGGCCCATCGGCGGCGGGACGTGGGGTGCACCGCTGTCGGCCGGTGCGTCGTCCCGGGTTCGTGAGCGGCGTCACGCAACGCCGCATCCCTGCCGCGGCTGCGAGCGCCCCGCATCGGCGGGGCACGGATCTTGATGCAATCCGGATCGTTCCGTTCATCGCGATCGGGCGAGGGCGGATCTTCGTACGAGTGTTTCGAGGCGCTGCCTTCCCCGAGAGGAGGAAAAAGTCATGATGAAGAGATGGAGCTGGTTCCTGGGGGTCGCTGCTGTCGCGCTGATCGCCGTGCCGGGCTGCGGAAAGGAGAAGGTCCCCGCGCCCGAGACCGCGCCGGTGACTCCGCCGCCAGCGGTCGATCTCACCCCGCCGGACATGGTGGCCGTTCCCTCGGGGGAGTTCCTGATGGGCTCCCAGCCCGACAAGTTGATGTGGGTCTACGACCGCACCGCCAACGACGAGCAGCCCCCGCACCCGGTCAAGGTGCCGAGCTTCTACATCGACAAGAAGGAGGTCACCCGCCAGGACTACGCGCGTTGCGTCGATTCGGGGAAGTGCAAGACCCCGCAGCAGGGCGAGGGGTGTAGCTGGAACCTGCCCAAGCACGACAACTTCCCGATCAACTGCGTGAGCTGGGGGGACGCGGCCGCCTATTGCGGCTGGGCCGGCAAGCGCCTCCCAACCGAGGCCGAGTGGGAGAAGGCAGCGCGCGGGAACGACGGTCGGCTGTACCCCTGGGGCTCGCAGCCGGAGGCGAGCTGCGGGCACGCCGTGATGTCGGACAGCACGGGTGTTGGCTGCGGCAAGGGCGGAGCGTGGGCGGTCGGCAGCAAGCCGTCCGGGGCGAGCGCGTACGGCGCGCTCGACATGGCCGGCAACGTCTCGGAGTGGGTCGACGACTGGTACAACGCCGACCAGTACAAGGCGAGCGAATACACCCACAAGGGCCCGCGCGCTGGAACCGAGAAGGTGGTCCGCGGCGGCTCGTACAAGGACGGCGCGGAGCACCTGCGCTCCGCGAGCCGCGAGTCCCGCGACCCGAGCCTCAAGGGGCCGGCGGCCGTGGAGTTGGGCTTCCGCTGCGCCAAGGACATGTGACGGCTTTCGCTCCACCCGCACGACGACGAGGGTCAGCGATCACGCGCTGGCCCTCGTTCTTCGACCGGGTGATGCATCAGGGAGGGGCGAGCTGGCCGGTGCCGAGCACCGCGCCGCGGGTGGTCACGCCGGGGGGCCGAGCACCCGGCGGGATCGCGGCGAGCTCCTGCTCGAGCGCCGCGAGCCGCGCAGGATCCACGGCACGCGCCACGTGGATGCGCTCGGCGAGGAAGGCGCGGCGGAGCTGGCGGTGGCGGGGCTCGAACTCGGCGAGGATGTCGGTCATCGGCCGCGCCGGCGCGGTCGCGCTCGCGTAGCCGCTCGAGCCTCGCTCGAAGAGCCGATTGGCGGCCGCGGCGACGCCGCTCGCGAAGGCCGACACGCCGCGGCCGATTCGTGACAGCAGGTCCTGCTCCGGGGCGCGCGGCGCGGCGCTGGGGACCGCCGATGGATCGTTCACGGCGGCCGCGCCCGCGTCCACGGCGCCTTGGCCGAGCCGCAGCACGCTGTCGAGGCCCGCCAGGGCGAGCTCGCCGGCGACGCTCATGCCGACGTCGCCGAAGCGAAGGAACTGTCCGAGCGGGAGCCGGAAAGCCGAGACCAGGGCGCTGTTCCGGTCGATCGTCGGGTGGAACACGCTGCCGGCGAGCAAGGCGCCGAGCTGGTCGCCGCTCTCGGCCACCGTCGCCTCGACCACGCCCTGCTGGATCTGGGCTGCGCGCGCCCGAACGTCGAGCGCCACGTGCAGCCACCGACCGCCGAGCAACGCGCGCCCGGTCTCCGGGACGTAAGGCTGGACGTTCGCGAGGTCGAAGCCGGTGAGCACGGCGAGCACGGTGACGGTCGGGAACTCGCGCCACGGCTCCAGCCACGCGCGAGCGTGCAGCAGCGCGGGGGTGGTGAGCTGGTCGACGTGGGCGTCGAGCGTCACGTCCGCGAGCGGTCCGGCGAGCGGCGCGCCCTCGAGCTGGAAGTCGTGGACGGACACGTCGATGTCGTGGAGCTCGAGGTGGACCGGGTGGACGGCGTCCGACAGCGGATCGTCGTAGACGAGGGTGCCGTCCCGGATCTCGCCGTGGCGGAGCAGGACGAGCGGCGGTCGCGGGATGTAGGTCGTCACCCCGTCCTGCTGGGTGGGCGCCTGCGCGGGCGGGCCGCGCTCGCGGCCAGCCCCCGCGGGGGCGGCGCCGGACGTGGGGCTGTGCCGCGTGCCCGCGTCGAAGAGCGCCTGCAGATTCGTACGACCGGTCGACACGAACCGCAGGCGGAGCGCCGGCTGGTGGATGGTGATCTCGTCGACCACGTATGGCGCGGCGAGCACACGGTGGCGGTCCGCATGCACGTCGATCCGGGCTGCGGTGAAGATCGGGCTCGTCTCCGTGACCTCGTCACGGCGGAGCTCGATCCCTTCGATCACGACCTCACCGCCGAGTGGCACCACTCGTAGCTCGCGCACCGAAACGGTGCCGACCATCCCCGGTACCGTGACTTGCACACCGGTTGCCACCAGCCGTGGTGGGAAGAGCTCGAGATGGATCGTCTCCGTGACCACGGTGGCGCCGGTGAGCCGCGCCAGCACCGGCAGGCCGCGCCGCGCGATCAACCAATCACGCGCGGCGTAGAGCGAGATCGCGGCGGCCGTGAGGAGCGCGGCGAGGACCGGCAGCGCGATCCGCAGCACGCGCCACCAGCGGATCCGCCGTGCCTGCGAGCCCAGCCAGCGCAGCCCGCGGCGGACGTGCGACAGAACCGCGCGCGGTCTCGCCATCGGCGCCGCCCGAAACGAAGCGATCCAGTGCCCGGATGGATCGCAAGGGCCGTGCCGTGGCGGGGCAGCCTCGGCGCACCGAGCAAGAAAACGAAACAGAATCAGATCAATATATAAACAGAAACTTGACAACGCTCGTGCGGCGCTGCATGCTCGATGTGCGCCTGATCACTTTGAAGCGCTTGCTGTGTTCCCCATCCCCACGGAGCCAACCATGAACCGCGCCTCGCCCCGATTCGCTCACCTCACCGCTCACACCCGCTGGCTCGGAGGTCTGGTCTTGCTCGCGGCCCTCGGCTGCGCGCGCGGACCGGAGCCCGAGACCGTGCCCTTCGTCGACGTGTCCCGCTACACGGGCCTCTGGTACGAGATCGCCAGTAACGCGGCGGGCTTCAACGACAACCTCGTCGACGTGACCGCGACCTACACCGCGCGCACCGACGGCCAGATCGACGTGCTGAACCGCGGCATCGAGGACGCGCCGGGCGGCGCCGAGCAGACCATCACCGGCATCGCGCGGGTGGTCGACACCGCCACCAACGCCAAGCTCGGCGTGCGGTTCCCGTCGGTGTTCGGCGGCCTCTTCGAGGGCGAGTACTGGATCGTCGCGCTCGGCGCCGACTACGACTACGCCGTGGTGACCGACAGCCTGCAGTTCACGCTCTTCGTGCTGAGCCGCTCGCCGGTCATGACCCAGGCGGAGTACCAGGCGATCCTCGACGAGCTGGCCGCCAAGCAGATCAACACCCAGTTCCTTCGCATCACCGTGTCGAGCGGCCTCGCGCCGTGACGCCGGCGGTGTGTTCGGAGGCGCCCGTTCCGTCTCGGTCCACGCCGAGGACCAATCGTCCTCGCGCGTGGCCCGGGACGTGACCGCCTCGAGCGGGCCGATCGCGCGGGAGCGCCGCGCTCTTCTACGGAAGTGAGACACCGGCCGGTGCGCTCGACCGGCGCGACGGTCCACCCCCGCAACCGGCCGGTGACGAGCCGCGAGCGAAGCGCTGCGGAGACCGCGAGGCCGCGACGACGGCCGAAACGGAGCCTGCCTTGCAGTTCGGGTGTTCGCCGAGCCGCACGAACGCGGCGCTGGGGGGCGGGCATGAGATCGTCGCGGAGAGTCGTTTCGTCATCGCTGGTGCTGTCGCTGATCGCGGGGCTCGCCGCGTGCCCGACGGTGCCGGGCACGTGGTCCGTGCTCAAGACCCTCGAGGCGACGTTCGCGGTCTCCTCGCCACCCGAGCCGGCGCTGGTCGCGGTGAACGGCAGCGGCCAGACGCTCGCGGTGTGGGACGCGGTGGGCATCGTGCGCTACGCGGAGCGCCCGAAGGGCGGCGCGTGGTCGCTCTCGAAGCCGGTGGTGCTGAACGCGATCGGCCAGTTCCCGGCGGCCGCCCTCGGTGAGGACGGCACCGCGGCGGTGGCGTGGGCCACCGTCGCCACCGAGTTCACGCCCGCGTACCTGGTGGCGAGCGTGCGCGCGCCCGGCGGCTCGTTCCCGCAGCCCGCGCAGGTGGCGCTCGGCACCGGTGCCTATTACCTCGAGCTCGGCGTCGCAGCCGACGGCACCGCGACGCTGGTGTGGTCGGCGCCGGCCGGCATCTTCGCGGCGACGTGTCCCGCGGCCGGGTCGTGGTCGTCGGCGGTGCAGCTCTCGGCGTCGGGCGTGGGCGCGGGTCTTCCCGAGCTGATCGTGAACGCGCCGGGCGCCGCGCTCGCGGTGTGGCAGCAAGGAACGGCCGGCAACCCGACCGCGATCGGTACCGCCTATCGGCCAGCGGGTGGCGCCTGGGAAGCGCCGCGGCTCCTCGCCACCAGCGGCGCCGCCACCTGGAACCCGAAGCCCGCTCTCGACCAGGCCGGCGCCGCGGCCGTCGGCTTCATCCAGGCCAACGAGCTGGTCGTGGCGACCCGCGCTCCCGCCGGCGACTGGAGCGTGCCCGAGGTGGTCTCGCCGG
>CAYMQR010000125.1:0-10883 GCA_964392195.1 uncultured bacterium
ACGAGCGCGGACGCGACCTCGCGCCCGCGCGCGGCGCTGGCGCGCCGCCGCCGCAACGACTCGCTCGCCATCCACAGCGCGTGCACCACGCGATAGCCGAGCAGCTCGACCATGAACCCGAGGCGGAAGTGCCGGAGCCGCCAGCGCGCGACCGGGCGGTAGAGCTCGATGAGCGCGGCGGCCAGGCGCGGTAGCCCGTAGTCGCGGCTCTTGCGGTCGACGCAGCTCGACGCGAAGTAGATCGCCCTTGTCTGGGCGCGGGAGAGCGCGCCCGGCCAGGTAACCCCGCCGATCGCGCTCTCCATGTCGAAGGTCAGCCGGCTCCAGCCCTCGAGCGTGGTGGGCGAGACGTGGCCGGCGGCCACGGCGTCGTCGAGCATCTCGGTGCCGGGCAGCGGCAGGTACGTGTAGAAGGGCGAGTTGCGGAAGTTGGGGTTCAGGTCCTGGAGCTCGAGGGCGAGCTCGATGGTCTCGCGCACGTCCTCGACGGTCTCGGTGGGGCTGCCCACGAAGAAGCTGCAGTACAGCACGACCGGGTGCTTGGCGAAGCGCGCCACCTCGCGCTTCACGCGCTCCACCGAGGCGCTCTTCTTCATGCGCTTGCGGATCCGCGGCGAGCCCGACTCGATGCCGATCGAGATCCGCTTGAGCCCGGTGCCGGCGAGCGCCGCGAGGGTGGCGTCGTCGATGCGCGCCAGCGACGGGATGTCCGCGCCCTGCACCTGCCACGCGACCCCGGTGCGCGCGATCCCCTCGCCGATCGCGACCGCGCGCGGCACGTCGAGGAAGAAGTTGTCGTCGACGAAGTAGAGCCCGCCCGGCGCATGGCGCCGCACCAGCCGCTCGACCCGCGCCACCGTGCGCTCGGCGGAGAGCACGCGGAAGCGGCCCGCGTTGAGCGCCGTGTTGTAGCAAAACGTGCACGGGCGCGGGCAGCCGCGGGCGCTCTCGAGCGAGAGCGTCGGCGCGCCGTCCCAGTGCGGCATGTAGGAGCGCACCGGGACGAGCTCGAAGTTGGGCTCGGGCAGCTCGTCGAGGTCGGGCAGCGCCGCCTCGGCTGCGCGAACCACCGCGCCGGCGGCGTCGCGCGCCAGCGTCCCGGGTGTGCCGGCGATCGGTGCGCCGTGGGCGACGCGCTCGGCGACCTCGGCGAGGATGCCCTCGCCGTCGGCGACCACCACCGCGTCGACCAGCGGGTCGGCGGCGGTCTGGTCCGGCATGAGGGTCGCGTGCATGCCGCCCCACACGATCGGCACGTCCGCCAGCACGCGCACCGCGCGCGCCACCTCGATCGCCGAGCCGAGCATGGTGCCGCTCATCGAGGTGATGCCGACCAGCAGCACCGGCTCGTCGAAGGCGCGGCGGAGCCGCGCCCGCCAGTCGACCTCACGGCGCAGGTCGACGATCTCGACCGGGTGGGCCCGCCCGGCGAGCGTGGAGGCGTGGATCAGGTTGAGCGGATAGAAGGGCGCGGAACGCATCCGCTCCCAGTCACCCGAGAACGGGTGCACCAAGACGATCTTGCGAGCGCTCATCGCTCGGCGGGGCGCGGGAGGGTCACGATCCGCTTGGGATTTCGCGAACGTCTCGGGGTGCCGCACCTTATCACGGCGCCCGCGCGCGCCGCCCGCGACTCGGGGTGGATGCGCGCGGCGCCGACGAGCTGGCTCCAACCCCCGAGGGTGGATCGCGCCACGAACGGCCTCGGCGAGCGAAGCGAGTCGGCTCGGGGATGGGGGGGGGCTGGAGCCCGCGCGGTTCGCGCCTGCTATATCGTGCGCCCATGCTGGTCGCGGGGGTCGACGAGAACGGGCTGGGGCCGGGGCTCGGCCCGCTGGTGGTGACCGCGATCGTCCTCGACGTCCCCGATTCGGGCGAGAGCGCGCTGCGGCTCGACGGCCACGCGCTGCCGCCCTCGGTCGCCGACTCCAAGCGGGTGTTCAAGCGCACGGCCCGCTCCTATGCGGCCGGGGAATCGGTGGCGCTGGCGCTGGCGCGCGCGCTCGAGGCGGCCGGCCAGGCGCTCCACGTGAGCGCGTTCCTGAGCGCGGTGACCCGCGGCGGCCGCGCCGCCGCGGGCGACGGCGACGGTCCCGCCGAGCTCCGCCACGCCGAGATCCCGATGCCGCTGTGGGGTGGCGATCCGGCGCCGATCGAGTCCGCGCTCGCGCGCGCCGGGATCCGCGTCGTCGACCTCGCGTGCCGCGTGCTCTTCCCCGCCGAGTTCAACCGCGCCCTCACCACGCCGGGCGGCAAGCTGGCGCTCGACTACCGGTCGTTCGAGGATGCGCTCGCGCTGCTCCGCGCCTGCCCGTCGCTGGCGCTGCTCGGCAAGATCGGCGGCACGCGCTTCTACCGGCCGTGGCTCGACGCGAGCCGGCGCTTGAGCGAGGTCGAGACCCTCGGCGAGGAGCCGGCGGAGAGCCGCTACCGCGCGCGCTTCGGCGGCGAGCCCGTGGAGCTGCGCTTCGTGCGCGACGGCGACTCCACCTACCTGCCGATCGCCGCCGCGAGCCTGGTCGGCAAGTACGTCCGCGAGGCCTCGATGTTGTGCCTCAACCGCGCGCTCGGCTTCCTCGATCCGATCCCGCACGCGAGCGGCTACTGGTCGGACCCGAAGACCCAGCTCGCCATCGAGCGCTTCGAGGAGCGCTACGCCGCCACGGTTCCGCGCACCGCGTTCCTGCGCGACGGGTAGGAAACACCGGCACGCGGCGGGCCGGCCCAGGGCCGCGAGCTCGCACCGGATCTCGCCGTCGAGCGCCGCGTGCGGCTAGGATGGCGCGATACACCTCTGGTCGGCCGGCGCCACCCCTCGCGTGGCGGACCCTGCGCGGGGGGAGGTCCCGAAGATGATCCTTGGCTGGAACGACAAGTCGACGCGGCTCGCTCGCACCGTCGGTGCGGGGTTGCTGGCCGTCGCGACGCTCCTCGGCTCCCGCTCCGCGGCGGCGCTCGACGAGGACCCCAAGCCCGAGGCCAAGAGCGACGGCGCGCTCTACCTCGTGCCGCTCCTCGCACCGAAGGCGCCCGCGATCGACGGCCGCCTCAACGAGGAAGGGTGGGGGAACGCCGCCGGGATCCAGCGGCTGCACAAGGTCGGCGCACCCAAGGAGAACCCGTCACGCGCCACCGAGGTCTACCTGACGATCGACGCCGAGAACCTCTACGCGGCGTTCCGCTGCGGCGAGCCTTTCCCGGAGCGCCGCAAGCGCTCGGCCAAGGGCCGTGACGTCGACGGCATCGGTGACGACGACAGCGTCTCGGTCCAGCTCCAGCCCAGCGACGACGCCAGGTCGCCGTATTACGAGGTGACCGTCACCTCGACCGGCGCGGTCGCGCTCAAGCAGCACGGCACCAAGACCAAGGCGTGGAACGCCGGCGGCATCCAGGCCGCGGTACGCGACGCGCTGGGCGGGTGGGTGGTCGAGGTGCGGGTGCCGTTCAAGGCGCTCGGCCGCGGCACCCCCGAGGCCGGCGAGCGCTGGCGGGCCAACTTCGTGCGCCACATCGCGACGGTGGAGCCGCCCGAGCTCGCGAGCTGGGCCCCGCGGGCCACGCTCGACGGGCACCAGGCCGAGCACTTCGCCGAGCTGCGCTTCGAGTGACCACGCCGCGCCCGCGGCGGAATCTGGTGATTCACCGGACGTTCGGTTGGATGGGTCGCGGCTCGTCTCGTTCGCTTCGTGCGATCGCGCTCGCGTGGCTGACGAGCGCGGCCGTCGCGTCGGCGGCGCCGCCGACGGCCGGCGACGCCAGCGCGCCCGCCGCGGCCGCTGAACCGGCACCGGCGGTGGTGACGGGCGAGGCCGACGCACCGGTCACGACGAGCTGCCCGCCGCCCGCCGCGGGCGCCGCGCGGCTGGCCGAGGGCGCACCGCCGCGCCCGGTCCGGCCGCTCGCCGACGAGCGGATCGACGCCGACCTCGGTATCCCCACCGAGCAGATCCGCCGCGCGCTGCCGGTGCAGCTCGGCGCACCGCTCGACGGGGGCGCGGTCGCTGCGGTCGCCAAGTTCCTCGCCTCGCTGCCGATCATCCGGTGCGCCGGCGTGAGCGTCGAGGACGCGCCCGACGGCGAGGTGCTGGTGCTGCGCCTCGAGCGCCAGCGGGTGGTGCGCGACATCGCCTTCGACGGCATCTTCCCGGTGTTCGAGCGCGACGCGCTCAAGGCGCTGCGCATCCGCGCCGGCGATCCGTTCGATCGCGCCCAGCTCCCCGCCGAGGCCGCCCGCGTGGCCCGCCTCATGGAGCAGACCGGGTTCGAGGGCTCCACCTGCAGCGGCGCCGCCGTCGACGACGAGGGCGAGATCTCGCTCACCTACACCTGTCACCGCGGCGGCCTGAGCCGGGTCGGCGCGATCACGGTCGCTGGCGCCGTGGCGATCCCCGCGTCCGAGGTCGAGAGCGAGCTCCGACCCTGGTTCTTCTTCACCAACGACCGCCTCAAGGAGCGGGTCGAGGCGCTCGAGGCGCGCTACCGCGAGCTCGGCTACGTGCGGGTGCGGATCGACGTGACGGCCGGCGCGGTCGACTCCGACGGCCAGGTGCCGCTCGACGTGAAGATCGACGAGGGCAAGCAGCTCGTGGTCGAGACCGTCGGCGCCGAGAACATCTCCACCTCGGACATCGCCGAGGTGCTGCCGTTCGCCCGCGAGGGCGGCTACGGCACCTTCCTGGTCGAGGAGGGCGCCGAGGCGATCCGCGACCTCTACGAGGCGAGCGGCTTCCCGCACGTCGAGGTGGCGAAGCAGCGCATCGAGGGCGACCAGCGCGTGACCGTGCGCTACGCGATCCGCGAGGGCGACGCCGAGCCGCTCGCGGCGGTGTGCATCGACGATCCCGAGGCGCTGCCGCCGCAGCGCGAGGCCGAGCCGGAGCCGTGCGGTGCCATCGTGCGGCGCCCGCCGTCCCGCCCCGCGGACGAGGCGGCGTCGCAGGGCGCGCCCGCCGCCGACGCGCCGTTTCCGCTCTCGCCGCAGGACGCGCTGCGCAGCGGGCGGGCGCGCTGGCTGGTGCTCTCGCCGCGCTGGCAGTCGACGGTGCTCGAGGAGGACCGCGGGGCGCTCGTCGACTACTACCAGTCGGTGGGCTACGCGGACGTGGTGGTCGCCGCGCCGCGGATGGAGGAGAGCCCCGACGGCGTGGTCGCGGTGTTCGCCGTCGACCGCGGCCCCGAATACCGGGTCGCCGACGTGTCGATCGAGGGCAGCCGCGCCGACATCGCCGAGGTCGTGGAGGGCAACCTCTCGCTCAAGCTCGGCTCGGTGTACCGAGGCGCCGACGTCGAGGGCGTCGCCGCCGCCCTCGAGAGCCAGCTCCAGTCGCTCGGCTACCTGGGCGCGCGCGTGTCGGGCGACGCGGAGCTGGATTCGCCGCCCCCGAGCAAGGACGCGGTGGGGCCCGCGCGAGGACGGGCGAGGGTGCACTTCCGCGTCGACGCCGGACCGCTCTACCGCGTCACCGACCTGGTGCTGCTCGGCTCGAGCCACACCCGCAAGAGCGTGGTGCGCCAGGCGTTCGCGCTCGAGCCGGGTGCCCTGCTCACCCCCACCGGGCTCGCCGACACCCAGAAGAACGTGCGCGCCCTCGAGGTGTTCGACGCGATCCAGGTGGCGCCGCTCGGCCTCGACGCGGTCGGCGCCCACGACCTGGCGTCGGAGCCGATCGACGTGCCGGTCAAGGTCCAGGTGCGCGAGCGGCCGCGCACCGAGCTCGACCTGGGCTTCGGCTACGACACCGATCGCGGCGCCTCCGGCAAGTTCAGCTATCGCGAGCTCAACCTCTTCGACTACGCCAAGAAGCTGACCCTGACCGGCGTCTACGGCGAGCGCGACAAGGGCGCGAGCGCGGTGCTGTCGGACCCGCGGCTGTTCGGCTCGTCGGTCAAGGGCGCGGTCTCGTCCGCGTACGCGGACACCGACCTCGAGGCGTTCGACGAGGAGAGCTTCAAGGTCGGCGGCACGCTCGGCCGCGAGCTGCCGTGGAACCTCACCGCGGCGGTCGAGCTCGCCTACGAGTTCAGCGACATCAGCAACGTCGTCGCCGACGACCCCGACGCGCCGACGCCCGGCGTCACCCACGAGCTGGTGCTCACGCCCTCGCTCGCCTACGACACCCGCGACGACCTGCTCTACCCCACCACCGGCACCTTCGCGTCGGTGGCGATCGGGGTGTCGTCGCGGGCGTTCCTGAGCGACGACAACTTCGTCCGCTACGACGTCCAGAGCCGCCGCTACCAGACGCTCGTCGACGGCGTCGTGGGCGTGGTGTCGGGACGCTTCACCGACGTCGACCTGTACGGCTCGACCACCGCGGTGCCGACTCCCGAGCTGCTCTTCACCGGCGGCACCAGCACGGTGCGCGGCTTCGCCGAGGACCGCGTCGGCCCGCTCGACGCCAACGGCAAGCCGCTCGGTGGCGGCGCGCGCGTCGTCGCCAACCTCGAGCTGCGCTTCCCGCTGGTGTGGCTCCTCGAGGGTGCGGTGTTCTGCGACGTCGGCCAGGTGACGCGCGAGCTGTCGGAGGTGTCGCTCGGCGGCTTCCAGGTCGGCGCCGGCGGCGGGCTGCGGCTGCGCTCGCCGGTCGGCCCGCTGCGCGTCGACCTCGGCTACCCGGTGGTGCCGGGCGACGCGTCCGAGGAGCTGCGCATCCACTTCTCGTTCGGGTACCCGTTCTGATGGGCGCCGTGGCGAAGCGCGTCGCGCGGGTGCTCGCCAAGCTCGTGGGCGGGGTGGTGCTCGCCGTGCTGGGCCTCGTCTTGCTGGTGGTGATGCTGCTCGGCAACGACGCGCTGCTCACCGCGGTGGCGCCGCGGGTGCTGCCGCTGGTCGGCTTCGAGCTCCACGTCGGGCTGCTCTCCCACGACCTCGGCCGCCGCATCGAGATCCGCGACGCCACCTTCGGCACGCCCGGCGAGGAGCCGTGGGTGCGCGTCGACCGGCTGGTGCTGCGCTACAGCCTCGCCGGGATCGCGAGCGGCCGCGTCGACGTGCCGAGCCTGACGATCGAGACCCCGCGGGTGCGCATGGGGCTCGCCGAGGACGGCACGTTCCAGTGGCCGCCGACGCCGGGGAAGGGCACGCCGTCGCCGGTCGAGCCCGAGGAGCCGGAGGAGCCCACGCCCCCCGGCGAGGACCACCTGATCCCGCCACTGCCGATCGACATCCACGTCGGCGAGGTCGAGCTCGCCGACGGCTACTTCGAGCTCGCCGACGCGGCGCCCGACGGCCGCCGCCTCGAGGTCGAGGGGATCTCGCTCGAGGCCGGCGGCGTGGTGACGCCCTCGGACCTCCACGCGACCCTCGACCTGGCGGAGGTGCGCTACGGGGCCGGCGAGGTGGGACCGGTGCACATCGAGGTGCGCCTCGACGGCGACGTGCTGCGCGTCGCGCGGGTGGACGTGACCACCCCCGACGGCGGCGTGCACGTGGAGGAGGGCACGTTCGAGCCGCTCACGCTCGCCACCCACGCCAAGGTCCACCTCGACCGGGTGCGGCTCGAGCCGATCGTCACCGCGTTCGCCGAGGTCCCCGAGCTGCCCGGCCCGCTGACCGGCGACCTCACCCTCGACGGCATCGTCCCCGACGACGTGCGGATCGGCATCGCGGGCCTCGACGCCGCCTACCTCGGCCAGACGATCTCGCTCGCCGGGCACGCGGCCGGCTCCTTCACCGACTACGAGGACCTGTCGATCGCGGGGACGATCGCCGACCTGCGCTTCACCGCCGCTGGCCGCCTCGACGTGGTCGAGGACGGCACCGCGGTGCACGTCACCGCCGAGGCGCCGAGCCTGGCGCTCGCCGACTCGCTCGCCGGCGGCATCGGCCTCACCGGCTCGGGGCTGGTCCTCGACGCCCGCGCCACGGGCCCGTTCGACGCGCTGGTGGTGGAGGTCGGCAAGCTCGCGATCGCGAGCGCGGCCATCAACGACGCGCGCCTCGACGGCCTCACGCTGACCGGCGCGCTGCGCGGCACCGCGATCGACGCCCGGCTCGGCTTCGCCGACCTCGCGGCGCCGGGGGTGTCGCTCGGCGCCGGCAGGCTGAGCGCGAGCGGCACGCTCGCGAGGATCGAGTTCGCGCTCGGCGTCGGCGGCGCGGTCGAGGCGAGCGGCTCGTTCGACACCTCGAGCCTGGTGCTCGCGACCAAGGGCACGATCCGCGACCTGCCGCTCGAGCCGTTCCTGGCCCTCGGCGGGATCCGCCACGCGCGCGGCAAGCTCGGCAGCGCCGACTTCCGGGCGGCGGGTCCGGTGACCGAGCTCGCGCGCATCGACGGCGCAGCGACCCTCAACGGACTGGTGGTGAGCGCGGGCCGGGTGTCGCTCACCCAGCGCGCGCCGCTCGCGGTGTCGCTGGCGGGCGGCAAGGCCAGCGCGCGCGCCGCGCTCGCGCTGGGGCGCGGCACGCTCGACGCGGAGGGGACCGTCGCGGTGCGCGAGCGCACCCTCGACGCCAAGGTCTCGGGACAGCTCGACCTCGCCGATCTCGCCGCGATGGCGCAGCCGTTCGTGCCGATGGTGGCGGGCGGCGCGGGCTCGCTCGAGGTGCGCGCCAAGCTCGCGGGGCGCCTCGACGACCCGCGCACCGAGGCGTTCGTCTCGGGGCGCGACCTGGTGGTGCAGCTCGATCCGGCGCGCACCGAGCCGGCGCGCGCGCCGGCGCCGGATCCGGCCGCTTCAGCGCCGCCGGCCGAGGGTGCGGACGCCGCGCCGGCAGACGCGGAGCAGCCGCCGCCCGCTCCACCGCCGCCTCCACCGCCGATCGAAGCGCGCATGCGCATCCTCGACTTCGGCGCCGCCGGCGACCTGAGCCGGCTCTACGGCACGGTGTGGGTCGACGGCGGCAAGGCGAGCGCTTACGGCCGCAAGCTGTGGGACATGTCGGGGCTGGTGAAGCTCGACGGCGGCGACGTGTGGGTGAACGACGTGCGCATGGCGCTCGAGGGCGTGTGGGTGGTCGCGTACGGCAGCATCGAGCGCGACGGCAAGCTCGGCCTCAACCTGAGGAGCGACGGCGGGCGCGTCGAGGCGGTGAGCGACCTCACCAACCAGGACCTCTCGGGCGCCCTCGACATCCGCATCGCGAGCCACGGCACGCTGCGCGCGCCGGTGGCGGAAGCCACCATCACGGCGACCGACCTCTTCTTCCGCGAGCGGCCGATCGGCGAGCTGCGCGCGGAGGCGCACGCCGACGGCGAGCGCGCCACGGTCTCGATCAAGCTGCCCGGCGACGGCGTCATCACCGCCGAGTCGGGGCTCGCGCCGGGCTCGACGTTCACGGCCAGCGCGCGGGTGCTGCGGCTGCCGCTCGATCCCGGGCTCAAGGGCTTCCAGGACGTGCTGCCGCCGCCGTTCCGCGACGCCACCGGGTTCCTGGCGTTCGACGCCGACCTGCGCGGGCCGATCGACTCGCCCGCCTCGGTCAAGGGCGACGTGGTGCTGAAGGCGCTCGAGATCGCCGGCGCCGAGCAGAAGATCGCGCTCGCCGCGCCGGGCAGCGCGGCGATCGACGGCGCCACGGTGGACATGGGGCGCGCGCGGCTGGTGATCGGCGGCGGCTTCGTCGAGGCGGCGGGGCGCATCGCGCCCGGGCGCCAGGAGCTCGTCGTCGACGCCGACCTCGATCCCGCGCTCGCCGAGGGCGTCGCCAAGGGCGTCGAGATCGGCCACGGGCGGGTGGTGGTCGAGGACGCGCGGGTCGTCCACGACGCGAGCGGGCTCGACGTGACCGGCGAGCTGCGCGCCAACGTCGACGCCGTCACGATCCGTGGCCTGCCCGATCCGCTCCGCGACGTCGAGCTCACGGCGCACTTCCACGGCCGGCCGTTCGAGCTCGACCGCGCCTTCTTCCGCATGGGCGACGGCGACCTGATCGCGACCGCCCGCGGCGACCTGGCGCGCTTCGCCCTCGACTCCTCGACGATCGAATTCCACGCGCTGCCGTACCGCATGCCCAAGACGGTGCGGGTGGCGGCGAGCGGCAAGCTGATGGTGACCGGCGACGCCAGGGACCTGCGCGTGGGCGGCCGGGTGCGCGTCGACGAGGCGCTCTACGAGCGCGACGTCGAGGTGCTGCAGGGCCTGATCAAGCCGATCCAGGCGCCGGGGCGCAAGACCCGCACCTCGAGCAGCGCGCTGCCGGCGATCGTCGACGCGATCCACCTCGACGTGGCGGTGGTGAGCGGCGAGGACCTGGTGGTGCGCAACAACGTCGCGCGCCTCGCCGCCACCGCCGACCTCAACGTCAAGGGGACCGCGGCGCGCCCGCAGGTGCTCGGCCAGGTGCGGGTGGGCGAGGGCACGGTGCGGCTGTTCGGGCGGGTGTTCAGCATCGAGACCGGGACGATCGACTTCTCGAACCCGATCGCCATCGATCCCGACATCCACATCGGCACCAAGACCACCATCGACCGCGACACCGGCACCGTCGACGTGCTGGTCGACCTCGAGGGCACGGTCAGCAAGGGGCTCGCCCTCAAGCTCAGCTCGAGCCCGAGCTACACCCAGGAAGACATCGTGTTCCTGCTCGCCACCGGCAAGACGCAGGAGGAGCTGCAGTCGGGCTCCAAGGGCAGTGGCACCACCATGACCGGCGCCGCCCTCATGGCGCTCAGCCTGGTCGGTGGCGATCGCTTGAAGGAGACGCTCGGGCTCGAGGAGATCGGGCTGGAAGAGGGCGAGAACGGCGGCGCCCGGGTGAGCGTCGCGAAGCGGCTCGGCGATCGCGTCACGGTGCGCGCGATCAACGAGATCGGCGGCAAGGGCAAGGCGCCGGTGTCGGTGGCGGTCGAGTACCAGCTCCTCGACCGGGTGCTGCTGGTCGCGACCCCGCAGTCGAACGGCGCCTTCGGCGCCGAGGTGCGCTTCCGCTTCCTGTTCCG
>CAYMQR010000126.1:0-10878 GCA_964392195.1 uncultured bacterium
CCGAGGGCGAGGACAAGCCGCTCAAGTACCCGGTGATGTTCCGCAAGGCCGACCTGGTGCTGCTCACCAAGGTCGACCTGCTGCCGGTCCTCGACGGCTACGACGTGGCCGCGGCGGAGGACGCGCTCGCGCGCGTCATGCCCAGGCCGCGCGTCATCCGGGTGTCGGCGCGCAGCGGCGAGGGCGTCGCGGAGTGGGTCGCGTGGCTGGAGGCGCTGCGGACGCCGAACGAGATGCGGCTCGGCCCGATGCGCCGAGCTCCGATGGCATTCGGGCCGAGGGAGGTCTCTCATGGCTGAACGGATCCGATCCCGATCGACACACGACCTCGAGACGATCGGTGAGCACCTCGCGGCGTGCGGCGTGAGCCGGCGGCGGTTCGTGGAGTGCTGCGCCTCGATGATGGTGGCGGCGCCGTTCGGGCTCGCGCTGACCGGCAAGGCGCGCGCCTCGGACGTGGCGCGCGCGGTGGCCGCGGCTCGTCGCCCGTCGGTGATCTGGCTCCACTTCCAGGACTGCACCGGTTGCACCGAGACGCTGCTGCGAACCTCCAAGCCGGGTCTCGCCGAGCTGATCCTCCACCTGATCTCGCTCGACTACCACGCGACCATCATGGCCGCCTCGGGCAAGCAGGCGGAGGCCGCGCTCGGCGACGCGATGAAGGAGAACGCCGGCAAGTACGTGCTGGTGTGCGAGGGCGCGATCCCGCGCAAGGACGGCGGCATCTACATGATGCACGTCGGCCGCACCGCGATCTCCGTCCTCGAGGAGGTGGCGCGCGACGCGGCGGCGGTGATCGCCATGGGCTCGTGCGCTTCGTGGGGCGGCGTGCCGTCGTCGGGACCGAACCCCACCGACGCCACGGGCGTCGACTCGATCCTCTCCGGCAAGCCGATCGTCAACATCCCCGGCTGCCCGCCCAACCCGTACACGCTGCTCGGCACGGTCCTCGAGTACGCGGTCGCCGGGAGGCTGCCGGCGCTCGACTCGCTCAAGCGGCCGCTGTTCGCCTACGACCGCGTCATCCACGACCACTGCCCGCGCCGCGCCCACTTCGACGCGGGCCGCTTCGCGGGCGCCTTCGGCGACTCCGGGCACCGCCAGGGGTGGTGCCTCTACAAGCTCGGCTGCAAGGGTCCGCGCACCCACGGCGGATGCTCGACGCGCCACTTCAACGAGATCCCGGACGTGTGGCCGATCGGCATCGGCGCACCGTGTGTCGGCTGCACCGAGCAAGAAGTCGCGTTCAAGGTCCCGATCTTCGAGACCATCCAGATCCACGATCCCAAGCCGCCCGACACCTACGCCGCGGTCCAGCAGGAGCAGGGCAAGGTGAGCCCGGCGGCGACCGCGCTGGCCGGTGCGATCGGCGGCGCGCTGGTGGGCGGCGGCTTGGTCGCGTCCCGCGCGCTCGGCAACAAGGGCAGGGCAGGATCCGGCGACGACGAGGAGTGAGTCATGGCGATCTCCAGACGCTCGATGCTCAAGGTGTTCGGCGCGGCGACCGCCACCACCGTGGCGGCGGCGGTGGAGGCGCCCCGAGGGGCGGCCGCTTCGGTCGCGCCCGCCCCCAAGGACGCCTTGGGGATGCTCTACGACTCGACCAAGTGCATCGGCTGCAAGGCGTGCATGGGCGCCTGCAACGCCGCCAACGACCTCGCGCTCGACACCAAGGCGTCGGACGGCCTGTGGCACACGCCGCTCGACCTCAACGAGCACGCCAAGAACATCATCAAGCTCTACGAGGACGAGAGCACCGGCGAGCACGCGTTCGTGAAGCGCCAGTGCATGCACTGCCTCGACCCGGCGTGCGCCACCGCCTGCATGCTGGGCGCCTACGCCAAGCGCGAGCACGGCATCGTCACCTACGAGCCGGACCTGTGCATCGGCTGCCGCTACTGCGAGATGGCGTGCCCCTTCGGCGTGCCGAGGTTCGAGTGGTCGAAGCTCGCGGCCAAGATGGTGAAGTGCGAGCTGTGCAAGCACCGCATCGCCGAGGGCAAGGAGCCGGCGTGTTGCGAGGTGTGCCCGGTCGGCGCGGTGATCTTCGGGCAGCGCGAGGAGTTGCTCGCCGAGGCTCACGAGCGGCTCGAGGAGCACCCCGAGCGCTACGTGCCCAGGGTCTACGGAGAGCACGAGGCCGGCGGCACGCAGGTGCTCTACCTGTCGGCTGTCGAGTTCGAGAAGCTCGGCCTGCCCGCCTACGGTGACGAGCCGGTGCCGAGCACGGTTCGCCGCGTGCAGGGGGCCGTCTATCAGGGCTTCATCGCGCCGGTCGCGCTCTACGCGGCGCTCGCCGCCGCGATGCTGCGCAACCGCTTCGCCAACGAGGCGGATCGTGAGGAGGAGCGATGAGCACGCACGCTCCGGCGCATCCGCGCCCCAGGCGGTGGTGGACTCCCACGAGGGAAGCCGCGCAGTACGCACCCCCGACCCCGCTCGGCGGGCCGTACTTCGGCTGGCCGTTCCTGGCGCTCGTCGCGCTCGCCGCCCTCGCCGGTGGGCTGATCGTGTGGCGCTTCGCGGCCGGGCTCGGCGCCACCACGGCCCTCAACGACGGCTACCCGTGGGGGTTGTGGATCGCCTTCGACGTGGTCACCGGCACCGCGCTGGCGTGCGGCGGCTACGCGATCGCGATCCTCTGCTACGTGCTGAACCGCGGCAAGTACCACCCGCTGGTGCGTCCCGCGATCCTCACCAGCGCCTTCGGCTACTCGATCGCCGGGCTCTCGGTGGTGCTCGACGTCGGGCGGCCGTGGCTGATCTGGAAGGTCCCCGTCTACTTCTGGCACTGGAACAGCCACTCGGTGCTGCTCGAGGTCGCGCTCTGCATCATGGGCTACGCGATCGTGTCGTGGATCGAGATCTCGCCCGCCTTCTTCGAGCGCATGATGCACAGCCGGCGGCCGTTGATCCGCTCGATCGGCGAGCGCGGCCTGTCCCTGGTGCAGGCCTTCCTGCTGTGGATCGTGGCGCTCGGCGTGCTGCTCCCGACGATGCACCAGTCGTCGCTCGGCTCGCTGCTCCTGCTCAGCGGGCCGCGCCTCGACCCGCTCTGGAACACGCCGTTGCTGCCGCTCCTGTTCCTGATCTCGTGCGTCGGCATGGGCTTCGGCGCCACGGTGCTCGAGAGCGTGCTGTCGAGCTGGCTGCTCAAGCACGAGCCGAAGCGGCCGATGCTCTCGAGCCTGGGCCGCGCGATGGTGCCGGTGGTCGGCGTGTACCTGGCGATCCGGGTCGGCGACCTGGTGCACCGCGGCCAGCTCGGCGCGCTCCTCGCGCTCGACGGCGCGAGCATCCTCTCGCTGGTCGAGCTCGCGCTCTTCGTGCTCGGGGCGGCGATGCTCGTCACCGAACGGCAGCGCGCGGACCTGGGGAACCTGCTCCGCGCCGCGATGGTGCTGCTGATCGCGGGCGCGCTCTACCGCTTCGACGTGTTCCTGGTCGCGTTCCGGCCGGGGCCGCAGTGGCACTACTTCCCGAGCGTGACCGAGATCCTCATCACGGTCGGGCTCGTGGCCGCCGAGATCGCCGGCTACATGCTCTTGATCCGCTTCTTCCCGATCCTCTCGGCAGGGCGGCATCCCGCCCCGGCGCGGTGAGCGAGGGCCACCATGGCGCGAATCACCATCGATCCCATCACCCGCATCGAGGGCCACCTCCGCATCGACGCCGTCGTCGAGGGCGGCAAGGTCGAGAAGGCGTGGGCCTCGTGCAGCATGTGGCGCGGCATCGAGACCATCCTGCGCGGGCGTGACCCGCGCGAGGCGTGGCTCTTCACGCAGCGGTTCTGCGGCGTGTGCACCACGGTGCACGCGATCGCCTCGGTGCGCGCGGTCGAGGACGCCCTCAAGCTCGAGGTGCCGCTCAACGCCCAGTACATCCGCAACCTGATCCTGATCGCGCACGCGCTGCACGACCACATCGTGCACTTCTACCACCTGTCCGCGCTCGACTTCGTCGACGTGGCCACGATCCCCAAGGCCGACCCGGCCAAGGCGTCGTCGATCGCCGAGAGCCTCTCCGAGTGGAGCGGCAACTCGAAGGTCGAGATGAAGAAGGTCCAGGACACGGTGAACGGCCTGCTCGGCAGCGGCCAGCTCGGGATCTTCGCCCACGGCTACTGGGGGCACCCGGCGATGAAGCTGCCGCCGGACGTGAACCTGCTCGCGGTCGCCCACTACCTGCAGGCGCTCGACGTGCAGCGCAAGGCGAACCAGGTCGTCGGCATCCTGGGCGGCAAGACGCCGCACATACAGAACATGGCGGTCGGCGGCGTGCAGAACGCGATCAACCTCGACGCGTCGGCGGCGCTGTCGATGGACCGCCTCTACATGATGAAGGACCTGTTCGACGAGGTCGTGCCGTTCGTGCAGCAGGTCTACTTCAACGACGCCTGCGCGGTGGCGGGCTTCTACGCCGACTGGTTCGACATCGGCGAGGGTGTGACCAACTACCTGAGCGTGCCCGACCTGCCCACCGACACCGCGTCGACGCAGTTCGACCTGCCCGGCGGTCTGATCTTCGACGCCAAGGTCGCCGGCATGAAGCCGATCGCCGGCTCGCGTGACGAGGCGTGGCGCAAGGGCGTGACCGAGGACCTGACCCACGGCTGGTACGAGGGCGACGGCGCGCAGCATCCGTGGCAGGGCACCACCAAACCCAACCACACCGACTTCCAGGACGACGGCAAGTACTCGTGGGTGAAGGCGCCCCGCTTCGAGGGCAAGCCGATGCAGGTGGGGCCGCTGGCGAGCGTGCTCGCCGCCTACGCCGCCGGACACGAGCTGACCCGCAAGTGGACGGACCTGGCACTCTCCAAGGCCTCGGCGATCGCCGGCAAGACGATCACCGTCGACAAGCTCCACTCGACGATGGGCCGCTACGTGGCGCGCGCGGTGCGCTGCGCGGTGCTCTCGGAGCTCGCGCTGCGCCACTGGGAGCTCTTGGTCAAGAACGTCACCGGTGGCGACACGTCCGTGTACAACGTGCCGACGTTCCCGACCCGCCCGGTGGAGGGAGTGGGGATCCACGAGGCGCCGCGCGGCACGCTCTCGCACTGGGTGGTCGCCGACAGCGGCGTCATCACCAACTACCAGGCGGTGGTGCCGACCACCTGGAACGCGAGCCCGCGCGACGAGCACGACGTGCCGGGGCCCTACGAGGCGGCGCTGGTCGGCACCCCGGTCGCGGACGCCGAGAAGCCGCTCGAGCTCCTGCGCACCGTGCACTCGTTCGACCCGTGCATGGCGTGCGCGTGCCACACCCTCGACGTCGAGGGCCGCACCCTCGCCACGGTGAAGGTGTTGTGAGCCGCGGCGAGGTGGAGCCGGTGCGGGCGCCGATCGCGGTGATCGGGCTCGGCAACGTGTTGCTCGGCGACGACGGCTTCGGTCCGTTCGTGGTCGACGTGCTCGCATCCGAATGGACGGTCGGACCGAACGTCGAGCTGATCGACGCCGGCACACCCGGGCTCGGGCTCGCGACCTTCGTCTCCGGCCGCGACACGCTGATCCTCCTCGACACCGTGGCGGCCACGGGAGCGCCCGGCGAGCTGCGCCTCTACACCGGCGAGGAGCTCCGCAACCTGCCCTCCAAGCCGCGCGTCAGCCCCCACGACCCCGCCTTGTGGGAGGCGCTCGCGATGACCGCGCTCGCCGGCTCGGCGCCGCGCGAGGTGCTGCTGCTCGGCGTGATCCCCGAGTCGACCGCGATGGGCACCGAGCTCAGCGAGCCGGTGCGGCGGGCGGCGGCGCTCGCGGGCGAGCTGGTGCCGCGCTGGATCGCGCGCGCCGGCGGCGAGCTCACCGCGCGCAGCGGCCGCCACTTCGGCGACGTGTGGTGGACCCGCCCGGTGCGGGCCCATGCCGCCCGCACCTGAACGCGCGCTGGCGCGTCGCAGCGCGCGCGGCGGGACGCCGATCGCGTACCATCGGGCCCGCGTGGGCGGGGAGCCGGTGACGATCGAGCGAGCGCGGGTCGCCGCGCGTGGCGCGGTGCAGGGGGTCGGCTTCCGGCCGTTCGTGCACACGCTCGCCCGCGAGCTCGGCCTCGCGGGCTGGGTGGTCAACTCCACGGGCGGCGCGACGGTGGAGGTGGAAGGGCCGCGCGAGGCGGTCGCCGCGTTCCTCGCCCGTCTGCCCGAGGAGCTGCCGCCGCCCGGGTTCCTCTCGGCGCTCGAGACCTCCTTCCTCGACCCGCTCGGCCACGCCGGCTTCGAGATCCGGCCGAGCGTCCACGACGGCACGATCGACGCGATCGTGCTGCCGGATCTCGCGACCTGCGGCGCGTGCGTGCGCGAGGTCTTCGATCGCTCCGACCGCCGGCACCGCTACCCGTTCACCAACTGCACTCATTGCGGACCGCGCTTCACGATCATCGAGGCGCTGCCGTACGACCGGCCCGCCACCACGATGAAGCGGTTCGCGATGTGCGCGGCGTGCGCGGCCGAGTACGCGGACCCGGACGATCGGCGCTTCCACGCCCAGCCCAACGCGTGCGCCGAGTGCGGGCCGCGGCTCGCGCTGTGGGACGTGCGCGGCGACGAGCTGTCCTCGGCGGACGACGCGCTCGCCGGCGCGGTGGAGGCGATCCGGGACGGTCGGATCGTCGCGATCAAGGGGCTCGGCGGGTTCCACCTGGTGTGCGACGCGCGCGACGAGGCCGCGGTGTGCACGCTGCGGCAGCGCAAGCACCGTCTCGAGAAGCCGCTCGCGGTGCTGGCGCCGGACCTGGCGACCCTGGCCCGGCTGTGCGAGGTGGCGGAGGCGGAGGCGAGGCTGCTGGCTTCGCCGCAGGCGCCGATCGTGCTGCTCGAGCGCGCCGGTCGCGGCGCGGGTGAGGTGGCCGCGTCGGTGGCGCCGGGCAACCCGTGCCTGGGTGCGATGCTGCCCATGACCCCGCTGCACCACCTGCTGATGCGCGAGCTCGGGTTCGCGGTGGTCGCGACGTCGGGGAACCTCTCCGACGAGCCGATCTGCACCGACGAGCGCGAGGCGGTGCGCCGGCTGGCTGGGATCGCCGACCTCTTTCTGGTCCACGACCGGCCCATCGTCCGCCACGTCGACGACTCGGTGGTGCGCGTGGTGCTCGGGCGGGAGCTCGTGATCCGGCGCGCGCGCGGCTACGCGCCGCTGCCGATCGGCCTCGAGCCGGCGCCCGGCGCCGCGCGGCCTCCCACCGTGCTCGCGGTCGGAGCCCACCTCAAGAACACGGTCGCGCTGGCGGTGAACGATCAGGCCTTCGTGAGCCAGCACGTCGGCGACCTCGAGACTGCGGAGGCGCTGGCGGCGTTCCGCGACGTGATCGCCAGCCTCGAGGGCCTTTACCGCGCGCCACCCGCGATCACCGTCGCGGACCTCCACCCCGACTATCTCTCGACCCAGCACGCGCTGGCGGGCGACGCGCCGGTGCTGCGGGTCCAGCACCACGTCGCGCACGTCGCGTCGTGCGTGGCCGAGAACCAGCTCGACGGGCCCGTGCTCGGCGTCGCGTGGGACGGCACCGGGCTGGGGCCGGACGGCACCATCTGGGGCGGCGAGCTGCTGGTGGTGGACGGCGCCGGGTTCCGGCGCGTGGCGGCGCTCAGGCCGTTCCGGCTCCCCGGTGGAGACTCCGCGGCGCGCGAGCCGCGCCGCGCCGCGCTCGGGGTCCTCCATGCGATGTTCGGCGCCTGGGCCCTCGATCGCCACGAGCTGCCGCCGATCGCCGCTTTCGAGGCCGGTGAGCGCGCGGTGCTGGGCGCGGCGCTCGAGCGCGGCCTCCATGCGCCGCTCACGACCAGCGCGGGACGCCTCTTCGATGCGGCCGCGTCGCTCGCCGGCATCCGGCAGCGGGCGAGCTTCGAGGGACAGGCGGCGATGGAGCTCGAGTGGGCGTGCCGCGGCGGCGGGCAGGGCGCCTACCCGATGCCGCTCGTGGAGTGGGCCGGCGGCGCGGGACCCTTCGCGCCGACGTGGATGCTCGACTGGTCGCCGCTCGTGGAGGCGCTCCTCGACGATCGCGCCCGCGGCGTCGAGACCGCGACGATCGCGCGCCGCTTCCACGCGGCGCTCGCGAACGCCGTGGTGGTGGCGGCGCAGCGGATCGGCGAAGGGCGCGTGGCGCTGAGCGGCGGGTGCTTCCAGAACCGGGTGTTGCTGGAGAGCGTCGTCGCCGGACTGCGGCGCGCGGGCCACCGGCCCTACTGGCACCAGCGCGTGCCGCCCAACGACGGAGGGCTGGCGCTCGGCCAGGTGGCGCTGGCACGCCGTCTCGCGCGAGACTGAGCGCGGCGGACCGGCGAGAGCGAGGAGCGACGACATGTGCCTGGCGGTACCCGGCCGGATCCTGTCGGTGGAAGGCAACGACCCGCTGCTGCGCAGCGGCCGCGTCGACTTCGCGGGCGTGGTGAAGGACGTGAACCTCGCGTTCGTCCCGGACGCGGCGATCGGCGACTACGTGCTGGTCCACGTCGGCATCGCCCTCCAGGTCATCGACGAGGCCGAGGCGCGGCAGGTGTTCGAGTACCTCACCGTGATGGGCGAGGTCGGCGAGCTGGCCGAGGTCAAGTCGTGAGGTTCGTGGACGAGTACCGCGACCCCGAGGCGGCGCTCGCCTACGCGCGCCAGCTCGAGCGGCTGGTGACGCGCGAGTGGACGTTGATGGAGGTGTGCGGCGGCCAGACCCACGCGATCGTGAAGTTCGGCATCGACGAGCTGCTGCCGCGGCAGGTGACGCTGGTGCACGGGCCCGGCTGCCCGGTGTGCGTGACGCCGGTCGAGATCCTCGAGAAGGCGATCACGATCGCGAGCCGGCCCGAGGTGATCTTCTGCTCGTTCGGCGACATGTTGCGGGTGCCGGGGCACTCGCGCGACCTGCTCGCGGTGAAGGCCGCGGGCGGCGACGTGCGCATCGTCTATTCGCCGCTCGACGCGGTCCGCCTCGCCGCCGAGAACCCCGCTCGCGAGGTGGTGTTCCTCGCGGTGGGCTTCGAGACCACCGCGCCGGCGAACGCGATGGCGGTGGCGCAGGCGGCGCGCGCGGGGCTCGGCAACTTCTCGATGCTGGTCTCCCACGTGCTGGTGCCGCCCGCGCTGGAGGCGATCCTCGCGTTCCCGGACAACCGCGTGGACGCGTTCCTCGCCGCCGGCCACGTGTGCACGGTCATGGGCTTCACCGAGTACGAGGAGGTCGCGCGCAAGCACCACGTCCCGATCGTCGTGACCGGCTTCGAGCCCCTCGACCTGCTGATGGGAGTGACGATGTGCGTCCGCCAGCTCGAGGAGGGGCGCGCCGAGGTGGAGAACCAGTACGCGCGCGCGGTGCGCCGCGACGGCAACGAGAGCGCGCAGGCGATGATCCGCGAGGTCTTCGAGGTCGTGCCCCGCAAGTGGCGCGGGCTGGGCGAGATCCCGGCCAGCGGGCTCGGGCTGCGCCCCGCCTACGCGCGCTTCGACGCCGAGACCCGCTTCGGCGTCGCCGGCCAGGTGGCGGAGGAACCGAGCGCGTGCCGCAGCGGCGAGGTGCTGCGCGGCGTGCTCAGGCCCACCGAGTGCGCCGCGTTCGGCACCATCTGCACTCCCGAGCACCCGCTCGGCGCCACCATGGTCTCGTCCGAGGGCGCGTGCGCGGCCTACCTGCGCTACCGCTACCCGCGCGGCGTCGGGGCGCCCTTCGAGCCGCCGCCATGACCGACGAGCCTAAAAGGCTGCCGAAAACGGCGCGCGCCAGAGGCGCGGCGACGAGCAGAGCGAGTCGGCTTGGGGGTGGGGCCCCGCAAAAACCGCGCTTTTTGCGGGGCGGGGGTCTGGAACAGACCCCCGAGGAAGCATCGGCAGGCGCGAAAAACTCGCATCCGCGAGTTCTTCAGGGGCCTGCTCGCGCGCTCGGGCTCGCCTGCCCGGTTCCACTCGCCGACTACCCGCGCGTGCTGCTCGCTCACGGCGGCGGCGGGCGGCTCATGCACCAGCTCATCGAGCGCATGTTCGTGCAGGGCTTCGGAGCGCCGCCTCCCGGCGAGCGCCACGACGGCGCCACCCTGGCGCTGGGCGCCGAGCGCGTCTCGTTCACCACCGACTCGTACGTGGTGCGGCCGCTCTTCTTCGCGGGAGGGGACATCGGCACGCTGGCGGTGAACGGGACGGTCAACGACCTGGCGATGTGCGGCGCTCGTCCGCGCGCGCTGAGCGTCGGCTTCATCCTCGAGGAGGGCCTCGAGATGGAGACCTTGTGGCGCGTGGTGCAGTCGATCGGCCGCGCCGCTCGCGAGGCGGGGGTCGCGATCGTGACCGGCGACACCAAGGTGGTCGAGCGCGGCAAGGCCGACGGCCTGTACGTGAACACCGCCGGCGTCGGCGTGCCCGTGAGCGAACGCGTGATCGCGCCGCGCAGCGTGCGCGCCGGCGACGTCGTGATGGTGAGCGGCGACGTCGGCCGTCACGGCATGGCGATCATGGCGGCGCGCGAGAACCTCGCGTTCGAGTCGGCGATCGAGAGCGACTGCGCGCCGCTGGCCGAGCCGGTGCTGGCGCTGCTCGAGGCGGGCCTCGAGGTCCATTGCCTCCGTGACCCGACCCGCGGCGGCCTCGCGACGACGCTGGTCGAGATCGCCCGCGACGCGAGCCTACACGTCGAGGTCGAGGAGCGCTCGATCGCGGTCCGCGAGGACGTCCGTGCCGCCTGCGAGATCCTCGGCCTCGATCCGCTCTACGTCGCCAACGAGGGGCGGTTCGTGGCGATCGTGGCGCCCGGCGACGCCGAGCGCGCGCTCGCCGTGCTGCGCGCGCACCCGGTGAGCGCCGACGCGCGCGTCATCGGCCAGGTGACGGCGGCGCCGGCGGGGCAGGTCAGCCTGCGCGGCGTGTTCGGCTCGCGGCGCGTGATCGACATGCTGAGCGG
>CAYMQR010000127.1:0-3744 GCA_964392195.1 uncultured bacterium
CGCACCTGATCGGCGACTCGCTCAGCTACGCGGACATCGTCATGGCGGTGTCGCTGCAGCTCGTCGCGCCGGTCGACGACCGCTACATCCGCCTCGGCCGCGAGACGCGCGCCTGCTGCACCTGCGACGACCTGGTGCGCGAGTTCCCGGACGTGGTGAGCTGGCGCGACGAGCTCTACCGCCGCCATCGGTGAGGCGCGATCGCCGGTCGATTCCCGGCGCCCGACGGAGCGGGCGCGCTCCAGCCGCGCTTCAATCGAGCCGGAACGTCGGATATGCAGGCGCCGCTCTTCCGTCCCCGGACCGCGAGGATCCGCGAGCCGAAGAAGGCGATCCCGAACCGCGACAGCGCGAACGGCAAGACGTTGAAGACGCGCGTCACCCAGTCGGGGCGGGCGTAGCCGGCCCTTTCCATCGTTGCCTTCGCGTTCACGTGCGCAGGAACCAGATCGGCGGGCCGCCGCCCGGACTCAGGCGGAGCTCGTCGACGACGCGGAAGCCGAAGCGCCCGTAGAAGCCGAGGTTCCGCTCGTTGGTGGTCTCGAGGTACGCGAAGACGCCGCCTTCGGCGGCGCGCGCCAGCGCCTTCTCGATCAGCGCCGCGCCCACGCCGCGCCCGTGTTGCGACGGGTCCGCGCCCAGCACCTGCACGTAGAGGTGGCGCTCGCGCGGATGACGGCGCGCGAGCACCTGCAGCACCCGCGGGCCGTGGACCAGGAACCGCAGCGACGGCGGAATGGCCGGTGTCGTGCCGAGGAGCCGCAGCAACGTGCCGATCCGCGAACCGGTGGAGGCGTGGGCATGACCGGGCGGCACGATGCCGATCGCTCCGGCGAGACCGTCGAGCCGCGCCGCCCAGATCTCGCCGCGGTTCGCGCACTCGGCGAGCGCCGACGCCATCAAGAGCCGGAGCCACGTGCGCCGCGCACGCTCGCCGGGGAGCAGGAAGCGGAACATCGGGTCGGCGTCGAAGGCGCGGCGCAGCATCGCCGCGGCTTCGGGGATGCGCGCGGGCGCCAGGGGTTCGACGAGCATGCGAGCGGCAGGCGAGCTGGCGGGGGACGAGCCCCCGCGCTACGGAGGCGACGCGAGCGGATCGTATCCGAGCGCCACGACGTGGGCGTCGTACCACTCGGGGTGCCAGCGGCGCATCTCGGCGAGGGTGAGGTGGCCGGTGAACACGTCGCGGCGCGGCGGCACGAGCACCCGGTAGAGGTGCCAGACGATCGAGACGATCACCACCAGGTACGCCTCGTGGGAATGGACGATCTCGGCGATCGCCACCAGCGTGCGCGGCTCGATGGCGAGCCCGAGCAGCCCCAGGGCCCACGCGAGCTGGAACGGCACCACCGTGGGCAGCGCGAGGATCAGCCCGGAGAGCCCCATCGCCGGCACACCCCACACGACCGCCAGGTAGTGGAGCTTGGAGCGGTAGTGCCAGCGGCCGGCGCGGTGGTCGTGGGGCTCGCGGCCGGCGAAGTAGCGCAGGGTGTGGAGCGCGTCGCCGGCGTCGTCGGCGTTGGGCAGCATCGGGACGCCGCGCCACGCGGCGCCGAGTCGCGCGAGGAGCCCGCCCTTGGCGGCGCGCGCCGCGGCGAGCCCGTCGAGCACCGCCGGCAGCGCGACCGTCGCGAGGTGGTGGACGAACGTCACCACCAGCGCGATCGCGGCGACGCGATGGACCACGCCGAGCACCGCGGCGCCGCCGAGCCACCGGCCGACCCGCGACACCACCTCCGACTGGAGCGAGAAGCCCGAGACGATGAGCGCCATCACGCACGCGGCGAGGACCTGGTGGTGGACGCGCAGCGTGCGCGAGTAGGTCGTGACCGGTCCGCCGCGGCGGAACTCGTCGAGGCTCGCGGGCGTGGTCGTGGGTCGCGCGCTCACGAACTTCCCGCCTTCCGTCCCCGCACGCGCGCCAGCATCCGGCGCAGCGCATCGAGCGCTACGTCACCGCCCGCGAAGGCCACGGTGACGGCGCCGATCACGCCGAAGACCACGTCCGCGATGGCGCGCGCGCTGTGACCGTCGGGGACCGCCACGACGTGGTCGACGAGCGTCACGTAGTCGTCCGGCGCGCCGACGTGGCACTTACCGTTCGAGGCGCAGGTCTTCGCCGCGTGGGCCGTGTTGAGGCTCGAGGCCGGGTCGCGGGCCGGCAACACGCCGTGGGCCGTGTGGCAGCTCGCGCAGGTCGCGGCGTGGCGCTCGCCGAGGCGGAGCTTCTTGGCGTGGATGCTGTCGCGGTAGGTCGCGAGCGGGTCGGAGCGGTAGCGGGTGGGACGAGCCGTCTCGACTCGGCCATCGACGCGCGTGACGTCCCACGCGCCTGCGTGACAAGAGGCGCTGCAGCCCTCCGCGATCGCCGCGCGCGCCACCGGCGAGCGCGGGTCGCCGAGCTTCCACACGTCGTGATCGCCGTGGCAGCTCGGGCAGCCCGCCGCCGCCGCCGCGCGAGCCTCGAACGCGCGCCCGTGGACGTCGGTACGCCAGCGCTCGGCCTCGCGCGCGTGACAGGAGCCACACGCGAGGCTCGCCGCGGTGAAGCTCGCGACCGGACGGCCCACTCCACGCAGGCCCGCACCCGGCGCGGGGCGGATCGAGCCGTCGGCGCTCACGGGCACGCCGCGGGCGTCGGGGCCGGTCGTCACGCGCTCGCTCACCGCGAGCCCGTGGTGCGGTGTGCTCGTCACGTCGACGTGGCAGTCGCTGCACGCGAGGTTGGCGTGGGCCGACGTGGCCACGACGTCGAGCCCGCGCTCGTGGTCGTGACACGCCACACACGGCGCGTTGGCGAGCTCGGCGCGTAGCCTCGGGAACGCGTGCGGCTCGCGCTCGTCGTCGCCGGGGTCGCGCGGCGTCCCGGCGACGGGCGCCGCTCGCTCACCGCCGCCGCCCGGGAGCGACACGCGGTAGAGGTTCATCCCCCCGCCACCGGCGCCCACGAACACCACCTCGCGGCCATCGGGCGTGAGCGCGGGCGAGATCGCTGCCCGACCCTCCGGCGTGAGCGGCTCGATGCGCGCGCCGGCCTCGGTCACGATCGCCAGCGCCGGGCCGCGCCCCGCGTCGCGGGCCACCACCAGCCGCTCGCCGCGCTCGTCGAGCGGAACCACCGCGCTCCACGCGGCGCGATCGCGGACCTCGATCGAGGTGGCGCCGGAGGGCGCGCCGTCGGCGCCGAGCGGAACCCGTACGAGGAGCGAGTACTCGCCCTCGCGGCGCACGAAGCCGAGCGCGCCATCGCCGAGGAAGACCGGTGCAAGCCGATCTCCTTCACCCTCCTCGAGGGCGCGTGCGCTGCCGTCGAGCGCAGAGACGAGGAGCACGCGGCTCGAGACCCGCTCGCCGCGCGCCAGCGGCTCGACGCGCGCGACCGCGGCGACCCACTCGCGGCCCGGCGAGATCACCGGATCGGCGAGGCGCTCGCCGGCGGCGGCGCGGAAGAGCACCACGTCGTCGGCCGCTTTCTCGCCGAGCCGGACCAGCGATTCCGGCTCCTCGGGCACCGCACCCGGCTCGCTGGCGCGCACCACGATCGGCGCCGCGGCGTTCGAGCCACGCGCGACGCCGAGGAGCACGCGGCCGGCGGTGGCCTCGATCCGCGTCTCGACGGTGCCGGCGCCGTCGAGCGGCAACACGTCGAGACGAGCCCCGGCGCGGTCGCGCGCCAGCGCCAGCACGCGGCCGTCGCTCGCCACCACCGGCGACGACCACGCGACCGGCCCCGCCGTGAGCGGC
>CAYMQR010000127.1:3844-10869 GCA_964392195.1 uncultured bacterium
CGCATGCCGGCCCGATCCCCGCTCAGCCGCTGCCGCGGGTGGCGCCGGCGGGCAGCGGCGCCCAGTCGCCGTGGTCCTTCTTGGCGGGGCCCTCCGCGCCGTCCTTTCCCTGGATCGTCGGGTGCTGCCACTTGTACCAGCGGGTCAGGAAGTCCGCGTGGTAGGTCGGGCTCTCCGGGTTGTGGCAGGTCGTGCACATCTTCACGACCTCGTCCTTGGTCTCGAGGCGCGCGAAGCCCATCGTCACCGCCTGGTCGTACGCCTCGGCGTGGATCTCCTTCTTCTTGTACTTGGAGCCGGGGCCGTGACAGCCCTCGCAGGTCACTCCTTCCTCGCGCGCGTAGAACTTGCCCTGCGTCGCCGGATCGGCCTCGCCCGCGGTGGCGTGGCACTTCACGCATTTCACGTCGGTGGTGGCGTCCGCGATCCCCATCCTGGCCGCGATCTCCTTCGAGGCCGGGCTCGAGAGCTCCTTCATGGCGTCGGCGTGCGGGGATTTCTCCCACAGCTCGTAGACGTCGTCGTAGTAGTCGCGCTTGGTCATCGAGTGGCACTTCTTGCAGACGTACACGCCCTCGGCCTGCAGCGCGTCGCCGTCGGCGGCGCGCGCGGGCGCGGGAGCGGCGACGATCAGCGCCAGCGCGGCGGCGACGAGCGCGGCCACACCTCGATTAACTGCGGATCTCGCTACGAGCTTCACGCGGGCCTCCTGGGGAACGTTCAGCGCGTCCAGACGAGGGGTCATCGTTCGTGGCACGGCGCGCAGGTGGCGCCGAAGTCGTGGCAGGTCAGGCACGCGCGCACGTTGGTGCGGGCGAAGCGCTGGTGGCCGTCGCCGGGGAACTGGAAGCGCGGGAACGAGTGGCTGCGCGGCGGGATCGCGTGGCACGCCTGACAGAACTCCTGCTCGTGACAGGTCGCGCAGCGGCGGCGGTCGTGCTGCGCGTAGCGGCCGTGCAGCGTCTGGTCCCAGCGCGCGACGTGGCTGCGCGGCCGCTGGGTGGTGTGGCAGGCGACACAGAACTCGCTGCCCGAGGCGAGGCTCGAGTCGGCGAACGAGAGCTTGCGCGAGCCCTCGTGGCACCACTGGCAGTTGGCGGCGCTGCGCTCGGCGTCGAAGCCGTGGGACTCGAGCCAGCCGGCGCCGGAGTGCGACGGTGGCCGCACGTCGGGGCGGCGGTCCTCGTGGCAGGTCGCGCAGTCGGTGGGTGCCTTCTTCTCCGCGTGGCAGCTCAGACACGACTCCATCGACATCGGGTAGGTGAAGATCGAGCGCTTCACGTCGCCGAACTTCGCGTTGTCGATGGGCAGGGTGTGGCAGCGCTGACAGTCGATGGACTCGCCGCTCTTGGTCTGGGCGTGGTCGGCGTGGCGGAACTTCACGTCCTGGAAGACGTGCGGCTTCCAGATCACCTCGCCGGTGTCGGCGGTGTGGCACTCCTTGCAGAAGCGGTTGGGGTTGGCCTTCGCCTCCTCGATCGGCACCGCCACGTCGTGACAGCCGCCGTCCTTGCCGTAACAGCCGGTGGCGCCCTGGTGCGACGGCAGCGTGAAGAGGCGCCCGTCGGCGTCGAGCGCGTGGCAGGCGACGCACTCGTCGTAGCCGGGCTCGTCGTCGATCTGGTCGGGGTGCTCGCCGTGCGAGAAGTGGAGCCCGGTGTCGTAGCCGAAGCCGAAGCAGCCCTCGGAGACGAGCGCGCACGCGAGCACGAGCAGCGCGAGCGCGCCGAGCCACGGGTCGCGGCGCGGGCGTGGGCGGGAGACCGTTGGTCGCGTGCGCGTCGCCATCAGAAGTGCACCGTCGCGTCCACGAAGAGCTGCTGGACGCGGGTCAGGTCGGGGATGGTGGTCGGGAACTCGTCGATCGGCACGGTGATGGGCGAGGACGGATAGCGCACCACCAGGTCCTTCATGTAGCCGTAACCGGCGGTGAGCGTGAGGACGCTCGGCCAGCGGTAGCGGGCGTACGCGGTGACGTCCCAGGAGGTGAGGTCCTGGCTGGTCACGAAGCGCGTGCGCGACTCGTCGAAGAAGCGATAGCCGGGACGAAGCACCACGAGCAGCCGCGACGACATCGCGCGCAGGCTCACCTCGCCCAAGACCTCGGTGTACGCGGTCTCGCCCTCGCCGGTGGTGTCGGAGAGGTCATCGGTGCCGAGGTCGGCGGGGATGTCGCTCAGGAAGATCTCGTGACGCAGCCCGCTCACCGACAGGTCGAGGGCCTCGATGGGGCCGAGCCCGCGCAGATCGGTGACGTAAGCACCTCCCGCGAGCTCGACGAAGTCGGAGTCGCTGGTCTGTGCGCCCGCGCTGCCCTCGAACACCCGCGCCACGAACGAGCCGGTGAGGCCGAGCGACCCCCACACCGGCCGCAGCAGGGTCCACGAGCCATCGACCTGCCACTCGTGGAACGGCGGCAGCGGCGGGAGCAGCAACCGATCGAGCTTGGGCGAGTCGGCGGGCAGCTCGGCGGCCGAGGTGAGGTCGAAGATCAGGTCGTCCTCGGCGTCGGCGGCCTTGTAGAGGTACGAGGCGAAGACCGCCGCGTCGCGTCCCTCGACGCCACCGTCGCCGTACGAGATCCACGAGGTGTTGAGGGTCAGCTCGCGCAGCCCGGCATCGAGGCTCGTCACCTCGAACGAGCCGTCCCAGGTCTCCGAGAGCTCCTGGAACACGTAGAGGTCGGCCTCGTTCCTGGCGTAGTAGACGTCGGAGAGCTCGACCCGCGTGTGGTCGTGGGGCCGGAAGATCCAGCTCCCGCCCGCCACCAGCCGGTCCTCGGGGTTGGTGTCGTAGGTGACCCGGCGACCGACGAGGGCGAGGAAGCGGCCCTCGAGCGGCGCCGCGAACGACACCTCGCCGCCGTCGAAGTGGAGCGGCTCGACGAGGAAGCGGTAGGCGCGGCCGGCGCGGACCTCGCCTTGCGCGGGGAGCCCCTGGTACGCGGCCCACGCGTCGAGGAGCTTCACGTCGCGGTTGCCGTCGTAGCCGTCGCGGGTGTCGAGGAAGGGCGAGTCGCCGGGGGTGCCGTCGAGGTCCTGCTCGTAGCGCATCGTCGCCGACGCCGAGAGGCCCTCGAGCCCGATGCCGCTCGCGCCGAGCTCGAGGTCCTCGAACAGGTCGTCGTCGTGGACCGACTCGTTGGTGGGCGCCTCGGTCTTCCCCCACTCGTGGCGGTAGCGGCTGCGCAGCGATCCCCACACCTCGGGGGTGGTGAAGGAATCGGCGGAAGCGGAGGTCGTCATCAGGAGAAGCAACGCCACGACCCCGCCCCGACGATTCCAACCCCGCGTCACCGCGCACCCCGGAAGTGGTACGTGTGGCACGACTCGCACGCGAGCGCGGCGGCGCGGCCGTCGCGGTGGCACGCGACGCACTCCTCCATCGGGCGCGGGTACTCGCCCGCCTTCCGCACCACCTCGCCGAACTCGCGGTTGCCGTCGAAGTCGCCGACGTGGCAGACGCGGCAGTCGAGCTGGCCGTCGGCACCGATGAGCCGGGGCGCGGTCTTCGCCTCGAAGTGTTCCTGGTGGCGGAACTTCACGTGGACCGAGCGCGGCGGCAGCTCGGGCACCGAGCCGTCGGGCGTCAGGTGGCACTCCTTGCAGAAGCGGTTGGGCGCCTTCTTCGCCTCCTCGATGGGCACCGCGGCCGTGTGGCAGCTCTCGGCCGCGCCGCCAGCGCAGCCCTTCTCGCCCTCGTGGGACGGGATCGCGATCTCGCGCTGCGCGGTCTCGGTGTGGCAGCCGAGGCAGCCGCCGGCGCGGTGCTCCTGCTCGTTGATCTTGATGTGCTCGCGGTGGGAGAAGACGAGCGTGGTGGAGATCTCCTCGCCGTGGCCGCTCGCGCCGTATCTCCCTTCCGGCCGATCGAGCTCGGTGCCGCCGTGGACCAGCACGTGGCAGCCCGCGCTCTGGCACGTCGCCGGCGCGAGCTCCGTGAGCGTGTCGCGGCCGCGATGCTCGAAGTGGCACGCGGCGCAGTCCTCGTGCCCGGTGGTCTGGTGGGATCCCTCCATGCCCGGATGGCACCCCGCGGTGGCGCAACGCAGGTTCACGCCATCGAGGCGGAACGGGCCGTGGCAGGCGCTGCACTCGTGCTCGAGCCTGGCGTGCTTCTTCGAGGGCACGCGTTCGGGGAAATCCGAGCGCAGGTGGCCGTCGTGGTAGGGGTCGAGCGGGATGCCCTCGCGGAGCACGCGGGTCACGACGTTGCCTTCGCTCTCGACGTGGCAGTCGGCGCAGCGCGCGGCTTCCGACGCCGGGGCGGTGGCGTGGTCGGCCGACACGAGGTCGCTCGCGTCGACCGCGAGCCGCGCGGTCTTCCCGCTCGGCGCCAGCGCGGCCGCGTCGACTCCCGAGAGCAAGAGCAGCCGGTCGTAGGTGCCCGGCATGGCCTTCGCCGCATCGGCGTCCAGCACCACCTCGATCGGCAGGAAGGGCGTGAGCTTGGCGCGGAAGGCACCCTGGCGCGCCGCGCCGGCGCTCGCCTCGAAGGAGGCGACGTCGCGCTCCCACGTCCAACGCAGCCGCGGCTTCTGGAGGCCGAGGAAGGTGATCGCCGGCGCGCCACCCGCCGCGGACCCGGTCAGGTCGACGCGCAGCGCGGGCAACTGGCGCGTGTGGCAGGTCTGGCACGCGAGGATCTCGGTGTGGCGCTCGAGGCGCGCGTCGTGGTGGATCGGCGAGACGTGGCAGCCGGCCGCCTGGCACGCGGCCGTGCCGCCGCGCGCCGCGGGGTCGAAGCGCGTCGTCACCGATGCGCCGCGCTGGCTCGCGATCGTGTGCGGGCGATGCGACGCGGCGAGGTGGCAGGTGAAGCAGGTCTTCTCGACCGCGGCGGGGTCGGCGAGGTCGACGTCGCGGAGGTGGACGTCCCGGGCGGGCTTGGCACCGCTGCTCGCGGGCGCCGCGGCGATCGCCCTGGCGACCACGTCACCGAGGGCGCCCGCGTGGCAGCTCAGGCAGCGCGTGCCGCTGGCGTCACCTTGCCGCGCGACGCCGCTCGGAAAGCCGCCCGCCGCGACGAGGTCGAGCCCGTGCGCGTGGCAGCCGACACAGCTCTCGCCCGCGGGCGCGCCGCGAGGAGGGGGCGTGGGCACGCCGATCGCGGGGGCCGGATCGCGGCCCTCGACGTGGCAGCGCTCGCAGCCCGCCGCGAGCGCGGCGGCGCCGCTCGCGGCTCGCCCCGCGGCGAGGCTGGCGAGGAAGACCGCCCAGCCCTCGGTCCCCGACGCACACACGCGCCCCAGCGATGACTCGCGCAGAGCCGCGTCACTCGGCGGATGGTCGAGGTCCATGGTCGCGACCATCCGACCCGGGTGGCAGGTCTCGCAGCTCGCCGTGGCCCCGAAGTCGAACGCGGGCTCGAACGAGCGCGCGCGGGCGGCGGACGAGGTGACGGCGAGCACCAGCAAGCAGATCCCCCCGATTCCCCGTGCCCGGCGCACGCGACGAACCCGCACCCGCGTCCTCAGCCCTGCGGGTGCTGGGCCTCGAACTCGGCCTGCTTCTGCAGCACCACGTCGGCCTTCTCGCCGATCGGCAGCGTCTCCCAGAACGAGGTGATGGCCGGCGCGGTCAGCGTGTGGTGGCCGGAGACGTGGCAGTTGTAGCAAGAGCGGCGCGTGAGCGGGTCGTCGGCGAGCTCACCGTTCTCGCCCGACACGTGGCAGAACACGCACGAGCCCTTGTTCGCTTGCGGCGGCGCCGCGAAGGCGACGAATGCCTCCGTGGTGGTGACCAGCAGCGTGTGCGCGGTGTAGCGGCCGTTCGCCCCTTCCGGGTTGGTGGTGCGGAACCAGTGGCAGTCGTTGCACGACGGCGTTTCGCCGTGGCGCTGCTCGCCGCTCAGGTCGTGGCAGCCGCCGCAGCCGGGCGCCACCTCCTCGACCGTCATCGTGCTCGACTGGAGCGTGCCGTCCCACCGCCAGCCCTCGCGCAGGATCTGGCGGTGCTTGGGCGTGTCGTCACCGGTCAGCAGGATCACGCCCACCGCCGCCGAGGAGGTCTCGAGCAGCTCGTAGGGGTCGAGCGGGCCCTCCCAGTACGGCAGGTACTGGAAGAGGTTGGTGAAGCCGGTCTTGAACTGCGGCTCCTTCAGCCAGTCGTGACAGCCCGACGCGCAGTCGGTGCCACCCTGCGTGAGCAGGTTGAGCGCGGGCTGGGGGTAGACGTTGCGGTTGTGCGCGAAGTCGGTGGCGCCGGTGTGGCCCACGTGGCAGGAGCCGCAACTCTCGAGGTCGCGCGCGGCGTGGGCGCCGCGGCGAGGGTAGACGACCCGCGAGCCGGGCTCGTAGCCGAACCCGTCCGAGAGCTGATCGACCACCTCCCGGGCCGAGCCGCGCACCTTCACGGTGGTCAGCGTCTCCGCCGGGTGGCAACCCAGGCACGACGCCGAGGCGGTGGTCACCGCGCCGTCCGAACCGCCACAACCGCCCCCCAGCGCCGCCGCCAGCACCAGCGCGAGCGACGGCCACGTCCGCCGCGCACGTTCGCGCGGCGGGCACGACGAGACCCGGTGGACGTCACGCGACGCAGGGGTCAAGTGAGCCGCTCGCGGCGCGCTTCCCAGGCGTCGAGCCAGGCCTGGAACTTCCCGTGGAAGGTTTCGAGCTTGGATCCACCGACGAAGACCTGACTCAGGCACCAGCACTCTTCCTCGGGGCCGGTTCGCGGCGAGTGGCTGGTGCCGGGGACTCCCAGCACCCAGTCGCCCGTGAGGACCTGATCATCCGCGCTCCCGTCCGCCGGCTCCACGCCGCTCTTGTAGCCTCCGGCGAGGATCACGTTGTCCTCGGGCCGGACGTGGTGGTGGCGGGGAAAGGCGCTCGCCTTGCCGTAGTGAACGAGGTAGAGCTCGGTGCCGGCGGCGGGCTCGCGCGCGAGCACCGTGAAGCGGGTGCCGCTCGGCCAGAGCGGGGTCCAGCTCCAGCGCGTCACCGGCTCGAGCTCGGCGAGGACGGTGGGAGGCAGCACCGCGGCCTCGCTCGGCCAGCGCACGCGCTCGTGCTCCTCGACCTCGTT
>CAYMQR010000128.1:0-10839 GCA_964392195.1 uncultured bacterium
GATGATGACGTCGAAGTACTCGGGCGGGTAGGCACTGTTGTAGACGACGGGTAGCGACTCCTTCATGGCGGCGCCGGGCGAGTCGAACTGCGAGGTCTCCTCCAGCGCCGGATCGAGTTCTGGCTCGCCCTTGAGCATCGAGTAGAGGCGCTGGATCGTCGTGATGACGACCTTCGCCGAGGACCCGATGGTGTTCGAGGTGAGTCGCTGGACGTTGTAGAGCTCGGTGAACTTCCGGTTGTCGTCGGGTGTCCGGAAGCCCTGGAACTCCTTCTCGGCCTGCTCGCCCAGGTTCGAGCGATCGACGAGGAAGAGCACCCGGCGCGCACCGCCGAACTTGATGAGCCGGTAGGCGGCGGTGACCGCTGTGATCGTCTTGCCGCTGCCCGTGGCCATCTGCACGAGGGCTCGCGGTCGGTTTTGGAAGAGCGAGCGCTCCAGGTTGATGACGGCCTGTAACTGGTTCGGGAACAGGAACGCCCTCTCGACCGAGGGCATTGCCCGCAGCCGCGCCCGCAGCGAGGACGGCCGGGTGTCGTCGGCAGCGGTGTAGCCCCCGACGCTCCGGACCCAGGCGTCCAGGGTCTCGGCGGCCAGCCAGTCCGCGAGGGTGCTCGGCTGGTGGATCTGGAAGATCCGGCGGCTGCGAGGATCGGGGTCGAGCAGGTTCGTGAACTTCGTGATCGCGCCGGTGGACAAGTAGAGGAACGGCAGCGGCTCCACGGGTGGGTTCAGACCGGCGGGGAGTCCAGCGGCGTACTTGCTGGCCTGGATCTCAACGCCGCTCAGCGTGTGGTTCTCGGGCTTCGCTTCGAGGACGCCGACGGCCTTACCGTCCACGAAGAGCAGGTAGTCGGCGAAACCGTGCCCCGCGGTGAGCTTGAACTCGCGGACCGCGACACCGCGGCTGGCGCTCAGGTCGAGATCGTCTCGGTCCTGGACCAGCCAGCCGGCCTCGACGAGCGCCGCATCGATCGTTTCGCGGGCGCGCTGCTCGGGACGGCTGCGAGGCAGGCTCATGGGTAGGATCGGGGAGCCGTCGCGGCGTGGCGGGGCGAGCGGTGGGATGGCGTGGTGACCGGAAGGCCGGATGATCCGGCGGACACCCTATGTCGAGGCGGGTCTCGATGTCAGCATCTCGGGTGACTGGAACGGCGAGCGGCGGGATCCACGGGCCTCGTCCCGACACCCACCCCGGTGTTCCCCCACCGGAGCCTCAGGGATGGCCTCCCTGTGCCAGTTTCCCGCGGGAAATCCCCGAAGATTCGCGGCGGATCTTCAGCGCCACGGATCGTGTGAAGCAGCCACGTCACCCGCCAGGCACCGGACCGATCAGATGGAGGGACATCGCGCCTCCGGCGCTCCGCCGGTCCGTGAAGTCCCGGCGGGGCAGGAGCCACGCCCTCCGAAGGGCCGTCCTCGTCGTTGCCCCATGCCTCGGCCGATCGCGCGCGGACTCATGTGGGCACGGGGCATGATTCGCGAACGCTGCGGGCGAGCGTTGGCTTGCCCTTGGCGACGCGGCGCCGACGGAGCGGCGCCCTCCACCGAGAAGCTCAGCGCCGCTCGAAGGTGCCCGTGTAGGTGGCCGTCGCGAGGACGTGGCCCTTCACCGCGTCCTCGACCTGGTCGTGGCTCGACGCCGGCGGGAGCCCCAGCCCCATGACGTCGAGCGCCAGCAGCTTGAACACGTAGCGGTGGACGCCGTGTCCCTTGGGTGGGCACGGCCCGCGGTAGCCGAGCAGCCCGAAGCCGTTGCGGCCCTGGCGCGCTCCGCCGGTGCCCGGGATCACGTCGTTCCCCGGCACTGCGGCCGGCAGCGAGCGCGCCGCCGCGCCGAGGTCCCATGCGAGCCAGTGGACGAACGTGCCGCCCGGCGCGTCGGGGTCCTCGACGATCAGCGCGAAGCTCTTCGCACCCGCGACGTCACCGCTCCACGAGAGCGCCGGAGACCGGTTCGCGCCGCTGCAGGTGTGCTCGATCGGGATGGGCTGGCCATCGGCGAAGGCCGGGATGGAGAGCGTGAGGGGCTCGCCCGCGGCGGGCACCGCGCCCGCGAGCAGCGCGAGCGCCGCGCCCGCCAGCAGCGTCGTGAGCGAAGCGGGTCGCCGCCGGGCCACGTCGTTCATCCGTCGCCCGCCGTTCACGCGGGCTTGTACTGGAAGAGCTCGTTCACGAACTGGGTCAACACCGTCTCGGTGAGCGGCGCGGGAAGCGCGTTGAGCATCTCGTTGATGCCGGCCATGCGGCTCGGGAGCTCGACGCCGTTCAGCCCGGCCATCGCCAGCATCTGCGAGAACATCTCGGGTGTCAGGCTCTTGGGATCGATCGCGGCGAGCGACTCTTTGAGCCCGTCGGCGGTGTGGTCGGCGGGGATCGCCTTGGCGCTCTCGACGCTCGCGCGCAGGTCGGCGAGGAACGGGTCCACCCAGGGCGAGGTCCCCGGCGTCACGGACAGGTGGACGTTCTCTTTCGAGCCCAGGAAGCCGAGCTGGGGCTGCACGTACCAGCCGCGCACCTTCATCTCGTCGATGACGTGGAAGACGTTGACGGTGTCGGACGTGAACGCGATCAGGCACAGCTCGGGCGTGCCCAGGATGCGCAGCTCCGGGACGAGCGGGATCTCTGCGATGAGCCGCTTCGATGCGTCGAAGATCTTGCGCGCCAGCGCCGCGTACCCCTCGTCGCCGAGGTGGTTCATCACCGCCCACGCGGCGGCGAGCGGTCCGCCCGACTTGGTGCTCTGCACGGTCGGGTTCACGATCGTGTACCCGGTCCAGGTCGAGCACGCGTAGATCTGGTGGCGGCGCAGCTCGGCGCTCTTGTAGAGCACCACCGAGGCGCCCTTGGGGCAGAACGCGTACTTGTGGAGGTCCATCGAGATCGACGTCACGCCCGGCACGGTCAGGTCGAAGTCGACGTGGGCGGCGCCGAAGCGGCGGAAGTAGGGGAGCAGGAAGCCGCCGATGCAGCCGTCGACGTGGAAGAGCAGCTCGCGCTCGAGGGCGAGACGGCCGATGTCGGGGATCGGGTCGACGACGCCGTGGGCGTACGACACCGCCGATCCCACCAGCAGCACCGTGCTCGGCGTGATCGCCGCGCGGATCGCGTCGACGTCGGCCTTGAACGTCAGCGGGTCGACCGGCACCAGCACCGGCTTCACGCACAGGTAGTGGGCGGCCTTCTGGAACGCCGCGTGCGCCGTCACCGGCAGCACCATCTCCGGCTCGGTGACGTGCGGGCGGTGCTCGCGCGCCCAGTCGCGCGCGGCCTTGACCGCGAGCAGGATGCTCTCGGTGCCGCCGCTGGTGAAGCTGCCGACGGTGCCGTCGTCGCCGCCGAGGTGCGCGGCGGCCATCGCCACGACCTCGTTCTCGAGGCGCAGCAGGCTCGGGAACGCGGTGGGATCGAGGGCGTTCTCGGTCATGAAGCTGGTGAACGCCTGCTTGCCCACCTCCTCGACCTCGCGCCCGGCGTCGTACACGTAGGCCCACACCCGTCCCCCGCGCCACTCGAGGTCGTTGCGGCGGAACTCCTCGAGCTCGGCCAGCACCGCGGCTCGGTCGCGTCCACGTTCGGGCATCTTCATCGCTGTCCTCGGGGTGTGCGGCGGTGGTGTCGAAGGAACGTAAGGTGGGTCGGCGGGTGGTCAGCGCGACAGGATGACGCGCGCCCCGGTGTCCGGCGTGGCGACGAAGAGCGCGTGCGCGTCGGGGTCCGCCACCACGAGGGTGCCGCGGGCCGGGTCGACGCCGAGCCCGAGCGGCAGCTCGTAGCGCGGCCCGCCGCCCAGCGTGCTCGACGACACCAGCGTGCGGTCGCCGTCGACCAGGTTCACCGCGACGATCTCGCCGCGCAGCGTGTTCGCGACCAGCGCGCGCGACGCCGACGCGCCGTCGAGGGTGATGGCCTGCGGTGCCAGCGTGGCGCCACCGCCCACGTCCGGGCTCGCCAGTACCTGGCGCTCGCCGGTGGCGGGGTTCACGGCGATCACGGCGCCGAGCCGCGGATCGGTCACCAGCAGCCGGCCTCCCGTGACGTCGTAGACCAGGCCGGCGGGCGACTCGAACGCCGGCCCCGCGCCGGTGTCGTCCGACGACAGCACCGTGCGGTCGCCGCTCGCCAGATCGACGGCCAGGACGCTGCGCGCGACCGCGTCGCTCACGTAGAGCCGAGTCGCGTCGGGGTCGACCGCGACGCCCGCGAGCCCGGTGAAGGCGGGGCCTGCGCCGCGCGCCGCCCCCGAGACCTCGCTGCGGTCGCCGCTCGTGAGCTCGACGCCGATCACGCTCAGCGTGCCGGCGTCCGCGACGAACGCCTGGGTGCCGTTCACGCTCAGCGCCACGCCGGCGGGCTGGACGAGCGCCGGGCCGGTGGTGGTGTCCGCGCTCGTGAGGCTCTCGCGATCGCCGCTGCCGAGCGCGACCGAGAGCAGCGCGGGCGGTCCCGCGCTCGCCACCAGCGCGCGGTCGTGGCTGGCGTCGATCGCCACACCCGTGGCGACGCCGAGGATGGGCCCGCTGCCGGTGGCGTCGGTGGACGCCAGCGTGCGGTCCCCGGTGTCGCGGTCCGCGCCGAGCACCGCGGCGCTCTGCTCGATCACCAGGACGCGGTTGCGGGCCGGATCCACCTCGAGCCCGGCCGGCCGCGCCAGGGGCACCCCGGTGCCGCGCTTGGCGGTCGAGAAGTCGCTGCGCGCGCCGCTCTCGAGCGAGAACTGGAGCAGCGCGGGCACGGTCGGGTCGCTCAGGTAGAGGACGTCGCGCGACGGATCGACCACCAGCCCGTCGATGCGCGCGAAGCCGCCGGCGTAGAGCGTGCGCGCACCGCTCACGAGGTCGACGGCGATCACCACCGCCGCGTCCTCGACGTTGCTGGCCACGAAGGCGCGCAGCCGCGAGCGATCCACCGCGATCGCGCCGGCGGCGGTGAGGCTCGGGCCGTCGCCGAGGTCGTCGCTGCTCAGCACGCTGCGGTCGCCGCTCGCGAGGTCGACGGCGAAGAGCGTCGCGAGCGAGCCGTCCGAGACCAGCAGCCGCCCGCGGTCGGTGTCGAGCTCGACGTCGGCGGGCACCGCGAAGCCCGGCCCCGCTCCCACCGCGATGTCCGAGAAGATCGAGCGCGAGCCGGTGAACGGGTCGACGCGCAGCACGCCGGGCAGTCCGGTGTCGGCCACCAGCAGCCGCTGGGTGGTGGCGTCGAAGGCGATGCCGGCGGGGGCGCCGAGCGGCAGCCCGGTGCCGACGTCATCGGCGCTCACGGTGCGCATCGCCCCGCTCGCGAGGTCGATCGAGTCGATCGCGTCGCGGCCGCGGTCGGACACGTAGAGGAGGCTGCGCGAGGTGTCGATGGCGCCGTGGGCGGGGGCGGCGAGGACCGCGATCGAGCGGATCGTGGCGGTCGCCGCCGGGTCGCTGGCGAGGCCGCGCGCGTCGCGGGTCGTGACGCGGATGGTGTTGCTGCCGGGATCGAGGGCGAGGTTCGCGGACCAGGTCAGGTACTGGTCGACGGTCTGGGCCGGGACGCCGTTCACCCGCACGCTCGCGACGGCGCTCTCGGAGGAGGTGGTGCCGCGCACCTCGACGGTGCGAGCGTCGGTGATCGAGACCGCGGGTGGGAACAGGATCGACGCCGCCGGTCCGAGCTCGTCCGGCCCGCCGTTGCCGTTGCCGCCACCGTCGGTGATCGGCCCGCCGCCGCAGCCCGCGGCGAGCGCGCCGGCGCAGGCGAGCGCCGCGGTCGCGAGGAGGGCGCGGCCACGCCGCGAGGAAGGCTGCCGATCGATGCGCATGCGCAGACCTCGGCGCGCGGGTGGGGACGGTACCTCGGTGCCCGCGCGAGCCGGGGGATTCTAGCCGTGAAGTAGGCGCTTCGCGCTTGCTTCACGGCTAGCTGATGTTTTCTCGGGGGGCTTTTCAAGCCCCCCGCCCCGCCTGGAGGGCAGGCGCCATCGGCGCCGTGCTCCGTCGGCGCCGCCCGCGCGGCCCCACCCCCGAGCCGGCTCGCGCCGCTCGCCGACGCGCCGCTGGCGCGTGACGTTCTGGCCATCTGCTTCTCGCCGGATTCCTCGATGCGCTCATTTCAGGTCTAGCGCGTGGCGAGGGGTGCTCGTCCCTCTGCCGGTGACGGATCCGGTCGGCGCCGGTCAGGCGCCGTTGCGGCGGCGGAACTGGCTCGGGCTCTGCCCGGTCCAGCGCCGGAACGCACGCCGGAAGGCCGCCGCCTCCGAGAAGCCGAGCAGCAGCGCGATCTCGTCCAGTGACAACCGGCCCGACGCGACGTGCGCGCTCGCCATCTCGCGGCGTACCTCGTCGACCAGCGCGCGCACGCTCGTCCCCTCGCCCTCGAGCCGGCGGCGCAGGGTGCGCTCGCCGAGGGCCAGCTCGGCGGCCATCTCGGTGACCCGCGGCTCGCGCCCGGCGTGGACCTCCGAGCGGATCCACGCGGCGCAGCGCCCCATCAGCGTGGCGCCGCTCGGCAGCCGCTCGGCGAGGCGGCGCGCCTCGTCCTCGAGGATCGCGCCGAGGTGCGGGTTGGCGCTGTCGAGCGGCAGGCTCAGGGTGGCGGTGTCGAACACGATCTCGGTGTGCTCGGTGCCGAAGCGCACCGGGCCGCGGAGCACGCGCTCGTGCTCGGCGGTGCTCGGAGGCGCCGCGTGCGCGAAGCGCGCCTCGCGCGGGCGCGGGCATCCTGCGCCGAACAGCTGGATGCCGAGGACCGAGCCGAACGCCATCATGTGCTCGGCGAGGATGCGTGGCTGGGCGAGCCCGGGCAGGAAGTCGAGGCGCACCCGCGCGGTGTCGCCCTCGAGGAGGAGGCCGAGCTGCATGCCCTCGTGGACGATGTGGAAGTAACGATCCAGGCGCCGCAGCCCCTCGCCGAGGGTCGGCTGCGCCTGGATGAAGAGCGCCGGCAGCGAGTAGCTGCGCCGCGACAGCTGCTCGGCGGCGTGCAGGCCGAAGTGGGGATCCCCGGTGGTGCGCGCCCCGATCTCGAGCAGCGCTACCCAGCGCTCGTGGTCGATCCGGACGTCGGGATCCTCGAGCTGCACGCGCTTGAGGCCCGCCGCGGCGAGCACTCGATCCACGTCGGCGCCGCCGTGCTCGAGCTGGCCGACGATCGGCAGCGCGATGCGCCCCATGAGGCGCGCGGTGCGCCCGGAGCGCGGTCGGGTCCGGTCCATCGCAGCGAGGCTCTCGGAGCCGGGTGGCCGCCGTCAAGGGAGATCGGCGAGGTGCCGCGAGCGGGCGCGCTGGTCCGGTTCCGGTCGCTCCTGTGGGATGCTGCGGGGATGTGTCCCGACGCCGTGGCGAACCCCGAGCCGAGGCGCGTCGCGAGCGAGGGCCTGGCCTTGCTCGCGGCGCTGACGCTGGCGCTGGCGTCAGGGTGCGGCGGCGGGGGGACCGTGGCGCCCGCGGGCGCACCCCGCGAGGTCGTGACCCGTGCCGTGACGCCGCTCGGCGCCGCGAACGGCGCCCTCACTCCCGAGGGCGTGGTGGGCTTCCTCGGCCTGCCTTACGCCGAGCCGCCGGTCGGCGCGCTGCGCTTCGCGCCGCCGGTCGCGGTGTCCACGTGGGGAGGCGAGCGCGACGCGAGCGAGTTCGGTCCGGCCTGCCCCCAGCCGCCCGAGGAGTTCGGCTACGTCTACACGCGCCAGGACGAGGACTGCCTTCGCCTCAACGTGTGGACGCCGTCGGCCGACGGCGCGCGCCGCCCGGTGATGGTGTGGGTCCACGGCGGCGCGTTCGCGTACGAGGGGACCGAGGACCCGTTCTATTCGGGGGCGCGGCTGGCGGCGCGCGGCCAGCTCGTGGTGGTCTCGATCGAGTACCGGCTCGGCGCGCTCGGCTTCACCCAGCTCGAGGGCGTCGAGGGGAGCGGCAACGCCGCGATCCTCGACGAGCGGCTGGCGCTCGAGTGGGTCCGCGATCACATCGCTTCGTTCGGCGGCGACCCCGGCGACGTGACGCTCTTCGGCCAGTCCGCCGGTGGCATGGCGGTCGCCGCGCTGCTGGGGATGCCGGGTGCGAGCGAGCTGGTCGACAAGGCGATCGTGCAGGCCAACGTCGCCTCGCTGGTCCGTCCCTGGGAGGCGGCTCGCGCGGTGACCGGCGACCTCGTCGCGGCGCTCGGCCTCGGCGACGAGAGCCAGCTCCGCGACGTGCCGGTGGCCGAGCTGCTCGCGGCGCAGTCCGCCCTCGGCGACGGCAGCTTCGGCCCGACCTTCGACGGCGTGGTCTACCCGGTGGCGCCGATGCGCGCCGTCGAGCTGGGCTCGGCGGCGCATGTCCCGGTGCTGACCGGTACCACGCGTGACGAGGCGCGCGGCTGGCTGCCGCGGATCCCGTTCCTGCAGTCGCCGCTGTTCGTCCCGGCGATCCCGATCGCGCTCCTCGAGCTCCTCACCGACGCGCTGGCGGAGGGCGTGAGCGCGGCCGACGCGGTCGCCACCTACCAGCGGGCCAACCCCGGTCTGGCGCCCAACCTGGTCTCGATGGCGATCGGCACCGACGCGCTGTTCCGGCTACCGATCCTCCACCTCGCCGAGTCGCAGCTCGCGTTCGAGCCCGGCCGCGTGTTCGTGTACCGCTTCGACTGGGCTCCGCCGAGCCCGGATCATCCGGGGATCGACATGGGCGCCCGGCACGCGGCGGAGGTCGGGTTCGTTCTCGACACGACGGATGGATGGCCGGGCTGCTACGGCCCCGGCGGCGAGGCGGCGCCGCGCGCGCTGGTCGAACAGGTGATGGACGCTTGGATCGCGTTCGCCAGGACCGGCGACCCGAGCGTTCGCGGCGGCCTCGCCTGGCCCCCCTACGATACGGCGCGCCGTCCCACGATGGTGTTCGACGCGGATGGGGCCACGGCCACGACCACGGTGGTCTCGGATCCCGGCGGTGACACCCGTGCCCTGTGGATCCCGTCCCGCCTCGCGCTCGGCCGCAACGGCTGAGGTTGCCGGGCCGTGTCCGTTCCGGTCCGAAGATTGGCCGGTGGTGTCCTCGTCTCGAGGAGACCGGAGCGCCTACCCTCTCCAGGTCTGTGGCGCCCCCGTGTGCCCGGGGGCGCGCAGCCGACGGAGGCTCGCGTGAAACTCCCGGTCAATCACGAGACGTCGCTGCCGCTCCCCAACGGCTGGTTCTGTGTCGCGTGGTCGAAGGAGCTGGTGCCCGGCGAGGCCAAGCGGGTCCACTACTTCGGCGAGGAGCTGGTCGTCTACCGGACGCGCAAGGGCAAGGCCGTGGTGCTCAACGCCTATTGCGCGCACCTCGGCGCGCACCTCGGCCAGGGGGGGCGGGTGCTGGGCGACAACCTGCGATGCCCGTTCCACGGCTGGGAGTTCGGGCCGAGCGGGCGCTGCGAGACGATCCCCTACTGCGACACCATCCCGCCGCGCGCCCGGGTGCGCTCGTGGGACGTCCGCGAGGTCAACCGCATGATCCTGGTGTGGCACCACGCCGAGGGTCAGCCGCCGTCGTGGGAGCCGCCCGAGCTGCCCGAGATCGGTGGCGAGGGCTGGACCGAGCCGATCGTCCACGAGGTCACGGTCGGCGTCCACATGCAGGACATGGCCGAGAACAACATGGACCCGCAGCACTTCCTCTACGTCCACCACGGGCCGCCCGAGGAGGACGCCGAGATCTCCTACGGCGACGGCGGGCGCTTCCTGCGGGTGCGCACCCGCCACGCCCACGAGACCCCGTACGGCCGCTTCACGGTGGATCTCGAGCGCGACACCTGGGGGCTCGGGCTGACCTCGGTGCGGATGATGGGCTTCGGCGAGAAGGGCCTTCTGATGTACACGTCGACGTCGCCCATCGACGAGCACCGCTGCATCTCGCGCTGGCTCATCACCACCGGCGAGGACCTCGCCGACACGGTGGGCGCCGAGTTCCTGCCGTGGGCGATCGAGGGCGTGAAACAGGACTACCCGATCTGGGAGAACAAGATCCACCGGCCCGACCCGGTGCTCTGCAAGGCGGACCGCGAGCTGATCGAGTTCCGCAAGTGGGTCAAGCAGTTCTACTCGCACCCCGTGACGCAGGCGGCGCTGCACCCGGCGGACGAGAGAGCCACGCGGCTCGTTCCCGACGGTATCGCCGCCCACGATCTGGAAACCGTCGAAGCGGAGGGCCACGCATGAGCCAGCCCAGCGATCGCTATCTCGTCATCTCGTCCGACTGCCACGCGGGGCTGCCGGGAGCGAAGTACCGCGACTGGGTCGACCCGGAGTACCGCGAGATGTTCGACGTCGCGTTCCCGATGCAGGAGGCCGAGGTGTTGCGGCTCACCCGCAAGTTCATGCCGGACGAGTTCAAGGACGCGTGGCGGCGTGACACCGGCAACGGCTGGCACGGCGCGTGGGACTCGGCGGAGCGCAACCGCCAGCTCGACGGCGACGGCATCGCCGGCGAGGTGATCTTCCCGGACGGCGTCAACGACGGGAACCTGCCGCCCTTCGGCGCCGGGCTCACACTGCCGCCGGAGGTGCCGAGCGACCTGATCTGGGCCGGCGCCAAGGCGCACAACCGCTGGGTGGCCGGGTTCTGCCAGGAGGAGCCCAAGCGCCGCGCCGGCATGGCGGTGATCCCCATGGCCCACGACCCCGTGCGCGCCGTGGAAGAGATCCGCTGGGCGCGCGCCAACGGGCTCAGAGGCGTCTTCATCGGGCCGCTGTGGGGCAAGCACGAGCCCTACCACTCGCCGGTCTACGAGCCGGTGTGGTCGGTGTGCGAAGAGCTCGACATGCCGATCAACATCCACGGCGGCGCCGCGCCCACCGAGGACTATGGCGACCACCCCGGCAACATCGGCATCTTCATCACCGAGGTCGCGTGG
>CAYMQR010000129.1:0-10825 GCA_964392195.1 uncultured bacterium
CCTTCTGGATCCAGTCGATCGCGTCGTTGAGATCGGCGAGTGCGAGACGCGTCCAGCGGACCCGGTGTCGCCGAGGACCGCGAGTCACTTCTCGAGCCTTGCCAGAGTGGCTCGAACGGCCGCGTCGCCGGCGAACTCGCCGGCCGCCGCCTGGGCGGCTCCAGCGTCGAGCGCGCGACCGAGATCGAGCTCCTCCTGCATGCGCTCGAACTCTCCGACGTCGAGGAGGACCGCCGCGGCACGTCCGCGACGGGTGACGACGATCGGCCGGCGGCTGGTCTGAGCCTGTGTGACGATTTCGGAGCCGTGTGCCTTGAAGTCGGTCACGGGGCGCACGTCGGTGGTGAAGTTCGTCCGCGACACGATGCCTCCAGAGGATCCGTTTTCGGGTGGTTCAGATGGTACCTTCGGGCGGTTCACGAGCCAAGGTGAGCGGCTGAGCGGCTCGAGCAACCCCTGGCTCCCATCTGCCCGCGAACCGAGGCGCGAAGCACGAAGCCCGACCTCTGGTGCCACCGGTGACCGGCGCGTTGCCGGCGAGATCCACATCGGGAGCGGGGGCACCTCTGGGAACCCTGGGCATGGTGACGACTCCGCGGTGGAGCGTGAGCAAGCAGCCCGGCCCGGCTGCGCCGCCAGGTAGGCACCCGGGCCCTCTCTCGGCTCCGCCCCGCTCGGAGGGCCCGACTCCCGTCGGGCCGTGCCCGCATCGCGGCGGACCGCCGGGAGGCGGTCCCTCCGAACGATCGTCCACCGGCAGCTACGAGGCCGCGGACGGCGCCGCTTTCGGCGCGTGGCCGAACCGCGCTGCGATTCCCCGGATCACCACGTAGAACACCGGCGTGAGGAAGAGGCCGAAGAAGGTCACGCCCACCATCCCGCCGAACACCGCCACGCCCAGCGAGCGGCGCATCTCGGCGCCCGCTCCCTCCGAGGTGATGAGCGGTAGCACGCCGAGGGCGAACGCGAACGACGTCATCAGGATCGGCCGGAGCCGCGTCTTCGCCGCCTCCACCGCGGCGTCCACCCGGCTCCGCCCCTCGTCCTCGCGCGCCTTCGCGAACTCGACGATCAGGATCGCGTTCTTGGCCGCCAGGCCGATCAGCACCACGAACCCGATCTGCGAGAAGATGTCGTTCTGCATCCCCATCACGTAGAGGCTCGCGATCGCGCTCACCAGGCACATCGGCACGATCATCACGATCGAGAGCGGCAGCGACCAGCTCTCGTAGAGCGCCGCCAGCACCAGGAAGACGAACAGGGTGCCGAGCGCGAACGCGTACGGCGCGGTGTTCTTCTCGAGGATCTCCTGGAGCGAGAGCTCGGTCCACTCGAACGTCTTGTCGGGCGGCAGCACCTCCTTCGCGAGGCGCTCCATCTTCTCGATCGCCTGGTGGGTGCTGACGCCCGGCAGCGTCGAGCCGGTGAGGTCCGCGGCGGGGAACAGGTTGTAGTGGCTGACGGCCGCGGGTCCGGTGGAGTCGTGGACGGTCACGAGCGTGCCGAGCGGGACCATGCCCCCCGACGCGTTACGCACCTGGAGGCGCTTGATGTCCTCGGGGCGGACCCGGAACGGCGCGTCCGCCTGCACCAGCACCTGCCAGTTGCGGCCGAAGCGGGTGAAGTCGTTGGCGTAGAGCGAGCCGAGCTGGATCTGGAGCGTGTCGAAGACGCTGCCGAGCGGCACGCCGAGCGCCTTCGCCTTGTCGCGGTCGACCTCGGCGAAGAGCTGCGGCTGGCCGGCGCGGAAGCCGCTGAAGAGGCCCACCAGGCCGGGCTCGGCCGACGCGCGGGCGATGAGCGCCTGCACGGCTTCCTGGAGCGCCGCGGGCCCGGTGTCGCCGCGGTCCTGGATCTCCATCTTGAAGCCGCCGAGGGTGCCGAGGCCGTCGACCACGGGCGCGCCGAACGCGAGCACGAAGCCGTCCTCGATCGCCATGAAGCGCATCCGCAGGTCGTTGATGACCTTGTTGACGCCGAGCCCGGCGTCGATGCGCTCCTCGAACGGGTCGAGCACGAGGAACATCACCGCCGAGTTCGAGAGCGTGGAGCCCGACAGGATCGAGAAGCCGGGGAACGCCACGGCGTGGGACACGCCCGGCGTCGCCTTGGCGATCGTGGTGGCGCGCTGCACCACGGACTCGGTGCGCTCGAGGCTCGCGCCGTCCGGGAGCTGGACGACCGCGATGACGTAGCCCTTGTCCTGCTCGGGGATGAAGCCGCTCGGCACCATCCGGAACACCAGGTACCCCGCGCCCAGCAGCAGCGCGTACACCACCATGCCGAGCGCGGTGAAGCGCAGCACCCGGGTGAGCGCCCGGCCGTAGAGCTCGGTGACGCGCGCGAAGACGCGGTTGAAGAGCGTGAAGAAGCGCCCCATCGCGCGGTTCGCCGCCGGCGCGAGCAGCCAGCCGGCGAAGCCCCCGATCACCACCGCGACGCCACGCGCCCACCACACCGCGTGGCCGGCGAGCGGCGCGGCGTGCTCCGTGGCCGCGCCGCCACCGCCGAACCAGCGCTCCGCGAACGGCGCGAGCACCAGCGTGGCGAGCGCGGCGAGCGCGATCACGTAGCCGCTGCGGGGCAGCGCCTCGTGATGCTCCTCCTCGCCCTCGGGCGCGACGCGGATGATCTGCACCGCCCGTGACGGCGCCATGGTGAGCGCGTTGATCGCGGAGATGACCGTCGCGGACGCGATGGTGAGCGCGAACTGCCGGTAGAACTGGCCGCTGATGCCGGACAGGAAGGCGGTCGGGATGAACACCGACGCCAGCACCAGCGTGATCGCCAGCACCGGGCCCGTGATCTCCTGCATGGCGCGCTGGGTGGCCTCGCGCGGCGGGTAGCCCTTGCGCATCCAGCGCTCGATGTTCTCGACCACCACGATCGCGTCGTCGACGACGATGCCGATCGCGAGCACCAGCCCGAAGAGCGACAGGTTGTTGAGCGAGAACCCGAGCGCGGCCATGACCGCGAACGTGCCGATCAGCGACACCGGCACGTCGATCATCGGCAGGAGCGTGGGCCGCCAGTCCTGCAGGAACACCAGCACCACGATGAACACCAGGAGGAACGCCTCGGCGAGGGTCTTCCACACCTCGCGCACCGACTCGCGTACGAACACCGTGGTGTCGTAGCCCACCCGGTAGTCGACGCCGCTCGGGAAGCGTTCCTTGAGCTTCTCCATGGTCGCGCGGATGCGGTCCGCGGTGGCGAGCGCGTTCGAGCCCGGGAGCTGGAAGATCCCCATCGCCACCGAGGTCTTGCCGTCGATCAGGCCCGACATGTCCGAGTTGCGCGCGCCCAGCTCGATGCGCGCCACGTCGCGCATCTTCACGGTCTCGCCGGCGGGGCCGGTCTTGAGGATCACGTCGCCGAACTGGCCCGCGTCCACCAGCCGGCCGACGGCGTTGATCGGGTACTGGAACGCGGTGCCGGCCGGCACCGGCGGCTGGCCGATCCGGCCCGCGGCCACCTGGATGTTCTGCTCGCGCAGCGCGCGCACCACGTCCTCGGCGGCGAGGCTGCGCGAGGCGAGCTTCTCGGGGTCGAGCCACACCCGCATCGAATAGTCGCGGGCGCCGAACACCAGCACGTCGCCCACGCCCTCGATGCGCGCGATCTCCTCGCGGATCTGGATCGCCGCGTAGTTGCCCAGGTAGAGGTCGTCGCGGCTGCCGTCGGGCGACAGCAGGTTGACCACCATGAGCATGCTCGGCGAGCGCTTCTTGGTGGTGATGCCGAGGCGCCGCACGTCCTCGGGCAGCTTGGCCTCGGCGGCGGCGACGCGGTTCTGGGTGAGGACCTGCGCCTTGTCGAGCGGCGTGCCGAGCTTGAACACCACGCTCAGGCCCATCGAGCCGTCGTTCGACGAGCTCGACTGCATGTAGAGCATGTCCTCGACGCCGTTGACCTCCTGGGCGATCGGCAGCGCCACCGTGTCGGCCACCACCTGGGCGCTGGCGCCGGGGTAGCTGCCGAAGACCTGGATCGTCGGCGGCACCACGTTCGGGTACTGGGCGATCGGCAGACCCTGGAGAGCGACGAGGCCCACGATCACGATCACGACCGAGAGCACGGTCGAGAGGATCGGCCGGTCGATGAAGAAGCGCGCGAACACGGGAGTGAGCCTCGGCGAGGGAAGTGGAAGTGGAAGTGATGGACGGACGCGCCGCGTCAGCCCTTCTTGGCGGGCGCGGCGCCGCTCGGGCCACCGGGCGCGCCCGGCATCGCGGGGGCCTCGCCCTCGGCGTGCGGCACCACCGGCGCGCCCGGGCGCGCGCGCATCAGGCCGTTGACGATCACCTTGTCGCCGGCGGCGATGCCCTTCTTGATCACGCGCAGCTTGTCGTCGGTGACCGGACCAAGCTCGACGGGATGCATCTCGACCAGGTTCTGCGCGTTCACCACCATCACGAACTTCATGGCCTGGTCGCTGCCGATCGCGACCTCGGGCACCAGCAGCGACGGCTGCGGATCGCCGAACGGCACCCGCACCCGCACGAACAGTCCCGGCGTGAGGAGCTGGTCGGCGTTCCCGAACACCGCCCGCGCCGGGATGGTGCCGGTCGAGGCGTCCACGCGGTTGTCGACGAAGTCGATGACGCCGGTCCGCGAGTAGCCGGTCTCGTTGGCGAGCCCGATCTCCACCGGGATCGCGAGCTTCCGGATCTCCGCCGGCGTCACGTCCGGGCTGGTGTTCCAGTAGAACTGCTGGTAGCGCAGCAGCACCGGCTCGTCGACGTGGAAGCTCACGTACATCGGGTCGACGCTCACCAGCGTGGTGAGGATGCTGGCGTCGCCAGCGCCCAGCTGCACCAGGTTGCCGACGGTCACGTTGCGGCGGCTCACGCGTCCGGCGACCGGCGCGGTGATCCGCGTGAAGCCGAGGTCGAGCTGGGCTTGCTCGAGGCGCGCGCGAGCGGCCTTGATCTCCGCCTGCGCGGTCTCGACGTTCCACACCGCGGTCTCGAGGTCGCGCTCGCTGGCGGCGCCTTCGGGACGCAGGCGGCGGTTGCGGTCGACGTCCGCCTGCGACTTGCGCAGCAGCGCCTCGAGCCGCGCGATGTCGGCCTCGGCGCTGTGCACCGCCGCCTGGTAGGGACGCGGGTCGATCTCGAACAGCACGTCGCCGGCCTTCACCTGCGCGCCGTCGGCGACGTTCACCGCCACCAGGTGGCCCGCGACCCGCGGCCGGATCTCGACCTTCTCCACCGCCTCCACTCGCCCGGTCGTCTCGTACCACTCGCGCACCGGCCGCTCGACCGGGGCGGCGACCGTGACCGGCATCGGCGGCATCTTCGGCTGCGCCGGAGGCCCGCCCGCGCCCTTGCACCCAGCCAGCACGGCACACGTCACGGCCGCGGCGGCGCGGGCGAGCCCGCGGCGCCGGTTCCTTCGCGATTCAGCTCTCGCGTTCACTTCGCGCTCCCTGTTCCGGATTCCGCTCGCGTGGCCACGTCCGCGCCGCCGCTCGACCCGGGCTGGGCGCCCGGCTCCGCGGGGAGCGCTCCGCCGAGCGCCTTGTAGAGGGCGGTGACGCCGACGGCCACGTCGCCGCGCGCCACCGCGAGGCGGTCCTGCACCACCACCAGCGCCTGCTGGGAGTCGAGCACCCGCGTGTAGTCCACCGCGCCCTCTCGATACTGGAGGCTCGCGAGCTCGACGGCGCGCGCCGCCGCGGCGGTCGCCTTGTCGAGCTCGAGCACGCGCCCGCGCGCGCCCTCGAGCCGCGCCAGCGCCACCTCGACCTCGGCCTGCGCGCCGAGCACCGCGCCTTCGTAGGAAGCGAGCGCCTGCTGGTAGCGCGCCTCCTCGACGCGGACGTTGTTCCAGATCCGCCCGTAGTTGAGGATCGCCCAGCGCACGCTCGGGCCGCCGAAGTGCTCGAAGGCGCCGCCGTCGGTGAGGTCGGCGACGTGCTCGGCCTCGAGGCCGATGTGCCCGACCAGCGAGAAGTGCGGGAAGAGCTCGGACGTGGCGATGCCGATCTCCGCCGACTGCGCGGCGAGCGCCTGCTCCGCGGCGCGCACGTCGGGGCGCTGGCGGACGAGGTCGGCGGGCACGCTGACGGTGATGGACGCGGGCGCCGCGGGGATCGGCCCGCTCTCCGGGACCTCGCTCGCCAGGTCCGAGGGCGGCATGCCGAGCAGGATCGACAGGTTGGTGCGGGTCTCGCGCCGCACCGCCTCGAGCTCGGGGATCAACGCGCGGGTCTCGGCGAGCAGCGCGGCCGCCTGGCTCGCGTCGAGCGCCGTGACCGCGCCGCCGCGGTAGCGCGCGTCGGCGATCTGGTAGCCGCGCGACTGCACGTCGACGTTCTCGCGCGCCACGGCGAGGCGGTGCTCGAGGGTGCGAAGCTGCACGTAGTTCGCGGCGACCTCGGCGGCGAGCGACACCATGACGTCCTGGCGCGAGGCCTCCGCTCGCAGAAGGCCCGCGTCGGCGGCCTCGATGGCGCGGCGGAAGCGTCCCCACAGGTCGAGCTCCCAGGCCGCGTCGAAGCCCACCCGCCAGTCGTCGGTGGTGAGGTCGATGCCGGGGAACGAGTTTGCGCGCTTCTCGCTGATGCGGAGCTCCTGGTAGCTCGCGGAGGCCTCCTGGCTCTGCGGGAAGAGGTTGCCGATCGCGATGCCGCGCCGGGCGCGGGCCTCCAGCACGCGGAAGCCGGCGGCGCGCAGCGTCGGGTTGCGCTCGTAGGCGAGCGCCACCAGGTGATGGAGCGTGGGATCGCCGAAGGCCTGCCACCACTCGGCGGGGTCCGCGCCGCCCCGCACCGTCACGTCGGTGGCGGGAGTCACCCAGGCGGCGTTCACCGGCGCCGTGGGCGGCTCGAAGTCCGGACCCACCTTGATGCAGCCGGCACCGACGAGCGCCGCGCACGCGAGGGTGCCGATTGAAACGGAGATTCGGCGCATGAACGATGAACCTAACGACGGGCACGGCACCCGGCTAGGCGGGATTCCCCTATCCGCCGAACGGCGTTCGAGGATGGGCATCGACTACCGGTCGCGCGCGCTCGGCGCCCGAGAGGGAGAGAGAACCTAATGCGGCCGGCCCCGGGAGGCACGACGGTGCACGTGCTCGCTCGCCGAGCGGCGTGCTTCCCCGCGCTCGCCCGGGTAGGCTCGCGCCGGGAGGCGGGCGGCGGATGGATCTCGACGAGTGGCGGGCGCTCGGGCGCAGCGAGGAGATCGGTGGACGGCGCATGTTCGTCGTCGAGTCGCGGCCGCCTTCCGGCGCCGCGCCGCGGCCCGCGCTGCTACTGATCCACGGCTTCCCCACCGCGAGCTGGGACTGGTGCGAGCTGTGGAGCGCGCTCACCGCGCGCTTCCGGGTGATCGCGCCGGACCTGCTGGGCTTCGGCTTCAGCGCCAAGCCGCGCCGCCACCCGTACTCGATCCTCGAGCAGGCCGACCTCCTCGAGGCGCTGCTCGCACGGCTCGGCGTCGAGCGCTTCCACGTCCTCGCCCACGACTACGGCGACACCGTCGCGCAGGAGCTGCTCGCGCGCGACCGCGACCGGGCCGAGCCGCGGATCGCGAGCACCGCCCTGCTGAACGGCGGGCTCTTCCCCGAGACCCACCACCCGCTCCTGATCCAGAAGCTCTTGCTCGGCCCCCTCGGGCCGCTGGTCACGCGCCTCACCAGCAAGCGCGCGCTGACGCGCAGCATGCAGCGGATCTTCGGCGCGGCGACGCAGCCCAGCCCGGCCACGCTCGACACCTTCTGGCGCCTGGTCACCCACGACGGCGGCCTCGCCAACTTCCACCTCCTGATCCGCTACATGAGCGAGCGCCGCGAGCACCGCGAGCGGTGGGTCGGCGCGCTGGTCCACGCGCGCTGCCCGCTCGCGGTCATCGACGGCGCCGCCGATCCGATCTCGGGCGCCCACATGGTGGCGCGCTACCGCGAGGTGGTCGGCAAGGGCACGGTCGTGGAGCTCCCGGGCATCGGCCACTACCCGCAGGTCGAGGCGCCCGAGGCCGTGCTCGAGCACTACCTCCGGTTCGTAGACGCGGCGGAGCCGCGGTGAGCCGTCGAAAAGGGCGCTCGGCGGTGGGCGTGCTCGTCCTCGTCCTCGCCGCCCTCCTCGGCGCGGCCACGGGCGCACGGGCGGGCGCCGACGCCCGCGGCGGTCTCGGGCACTTCTACGTGAAGACCTACTACGCGACGAGCGCCGGCGACACCGGCTACGACCGCGCCGGCAACGAGGTCTCGCTCACGTCCACCGCGTTCCTGGACCGCGTGACCAGCACCTTCGCGAGCAACGGCGACTACGAGGACACGAGCTTCGGCTTGTACGCGCAGGTCGGTCTCCTTCCCGAGCTCGACCTGATCGTCGCTACGGAGTGGAAGGAGATCGAGAAGAGCTTCGAGCTCGGCGCGTTCGGGCTCTCGTTCCCGGTCGAGCAGAGCTCGAGCGGGTTCACCGACGTGAACGCCGGGCTCGCGTATCAGGTGCTCGCGGACCCGCTGCCGGTGGGCGTGCGCGCCGTGGCGCGGATCCCGACCTACTCCACCTCCGTGACGGCGCTCCACCTCGAGACCATCAACTCCCTCGACGACGAGATCGCGCTCGGCAACGGCACCACGGACCTCCTCCTCGGGTTGGCCGCCTCGTCGGGCCCGCTGGTGTCGTGGATGTTCGTGGACGTGACCGCGTCCTACGCGCTCACCGACCTCGAGCACCGCGCGTTCTCGGACCGCATCGAGTGGGAGGTGAAGATCGGCACCAGCCGCTGGGGGCTCGGCGCCGCCGCCTTCGTCGCGGGGATCGACAGCCTGCGCAACGGCTCGGCGCCGTCCACGATCACGCAGGACCTGCTCTTCCTCGACCCCGCCACGCGCGTCACGGTGCTCAACGACCAGGAGAGCCTGAACGTCGGCGGCCAGCTCTGGTACGCGTGGGAGGGGATCGGGGTCCAGCTCGGCTACGCCTCGATGGTGGCCGGCGCGAACACCACCCGGACCGACCGCTTCGAGGTCGCGCTGTTCGCGCAGCGGTGAGCCCCCGATGACGAAGCCGCCCCGGCTGACGCGGCTCCTGATCGCGCCGATCTTCCTGGTCACCGCCTGCATCCGCGCTCCCGCGCCGGTCGTGGTGCCGCCACCGAGCTACTGGCCCACGGATGGTTGGCGCGCCGCCACTCCCGAGAGCCAGGGGCTCGACTCGATTGCCCTGGCCGAGGCGATCGAGACGGTCCGCGCGCGAGGGCTCGCGGTCCACGACGTCGCCATCGTGGTGAACGGCTTGCTGGTGCTCGACGCGTGCTTCTTCCCGTACGACTGCACGAGCCTCCACGACGTCGCCTCGGTGACCAAGAGCGTGACCGCGACGCTGGTGGGCCAGGCGATCGACGACGGCGCGATCGCCGGCGTCGAGCAACCGATCCGGCCCTTCTTCCCCGAGCTTCCCGCCGAGCCGGGCTCGATGGACGCGGCGACCCGGGTGGGCGACCTGCTCAGCATGCAGAGCGGGCTCGACTGCGGGCTCGCGCCGGGCGAGCCCGAGCTCTTCGCGATGATCCGGCAGCCCGACTGGAACGGCTACGTGCTCGGGCTCCCGCGCCGCGGGTCGCCGGGTCGCGACTTCGCGTACTGCAGCGGCGGGACCCACCTGCTGTCGTCGATCGTGACCCGCGCCACCCACGAGAAGACCCAGGACTTCGCGCGCCGGCGGCTCTTCGCGCCGCTCGGCATCACCGCGTTCGAGTGGCCCGTCGATCCCGCCGGCGTGGCTCACGGCTGGGGCGACCTCCGGCTCGCGCCGCGCGACCTGCTCAAGCTCGGCTTCCTCTACCTGAACGGCGGGCGCTGGGACCGCGAGCAGGTGGTGTCCGAGCGCTGGGTGCGCGAGGCCACGCGCCCGCACGCGCAGACCCAGAGCGACGACTACGGCTACGGCTGGTGGCTGCCGCGTGGCGACTTCACGGGGGTCTTCGAGGCGCGAGGACGCGGCGGCCAGCACATCACGGTGTGGCCGGCGCGCGGGATCGTCGCCGTGCTCACCGGCGCCGGGTATCCGGAGGACGAGGCCGTGCAGCTCTTCGTGCGCGCGCTGCGCTCCGACCGCGCGCTGCCCGTGAACCCCGCCGGCGAAGCGCGCCTGGCGCGCGCGCTGGAAGCGGCGCGCGCGGCTCCGGCGCCGACGACGCCCGCGATCGTGCCGCCGGGCCTGCTGGAACGATCGGGGCGAAGCTACCGGCTCGAGCCGAACCGGCTCGGGCTCGAAACCGTCGGGCTCACACTCTCCGAGCGCGCCGAGGCGAACGTCGAGCTTCGGATGCGAGGCCAGGCGTTCGTCATCCCGATCGGCCTCGACGGCGTGCCGCGCTTCGGCGAGCGTGGCCCGACCGGCAACCGCACCGCCGCGACCGGCGAGATCGAAGGCCAGCACCTCGTCCGGATCGACTACAGCGAGCCGGACGGCATCAACTCGTTCGTGATGACGCTCGATTTCGGCTCACGTCTCCAGCTCACCATCGCCGACCCGGGCCACATGCTCGATCTCACCGCGAACCAGCTCGAACCCTGACCTCGGTCCAGTCCCTGTAGGGGAGGGCGTCAGCCCTCCCGATTTCTCGAACGCCCCGTGGCCCGACCGGACGCAGCACCGGCCCGCCGGAGGCGCCGGGCGAGCTCACGCTCGCCCCTACACCTGCGGTGCGGAATCCGAACCGCTGCCCCCGGTCGGCCTCGTCCCGGCCCGTGTAGGGGAGGGCGCCAGCCCTCCCGATTTCTCGAACGCCCCGTGGCCCGACCGGACGTAGCACCGGCCCGCCGGAGGCGGGCCCTCCACACCGGTGCCCCTGGTCGGCCACGC
>CAYMQR010000130.1:0-8573 GCA_964392195.1 uncultured bacterium
CGAGCACCCGGCTCGCGTCGGGCTTCGCCATCTCGGCGCGGTAGCGGCGCTCGAAGCGCTTCCAGTCGCGCTCGTCACGGGCGGTCAGCGCGGCCTTCACGAGCGGCGCGCTGGGCGCGAGATTGGGCAGCCACACGTCGTAGAAGTCGCGCTCGGCGATCTTCGCTTTCGGAACACCGCGCGGCGGCCGCCGCACGGTGCCGAGGCGGACCCCCTCGCCCTTCGCGCGCGGGGTCCCGAAGCGGACGACGCGAACGCTCATGTCCCGATCCTCCGAACCGCGGGCCGTGGTGCGATAGGCTCGCCCTCCCTCACCCACCGAGCGACGCCGACGATCCCATGAAGTGGCGCGGACTGGCCACCACCACGAGCTTGCCCTCGGCGATCGAGGGCCAGCGTAGCGCGCGGCGCTGGCGCGCGGGCACCTTGCTCGCGGTGGCGCTGCTCGGGCTGACCGGCTGGGGCACCGATCGCGTCGTGCGGGTCGCGGTGCGCGAGAAGCTGCGCGCCGACCTGCGGACGGTCCTCGACGCCGACGTCACGGCCCTCGAGATGTGGCTGCGCGGCCAGCTCCAGCTGACCTCGATGTGGGCCGGCAACGAAGGCGTGCGCGCCGAGGTCGCAGCGCTGGTGGCGGAGAGCCGCGCCGCGTCCCCCGACGAGCTGCGCGCGAGCCCGCGGGTCGCGGCGCTGCGCGCCACGCTGGCGCCGGTCTGCGAGCACGGCGGCTTCGACGCCTTCGCGGTCGTGGACGTCCTCTCCGGGCGAGTGCTCGCGGGCACCTCGGACGCGGCGCTCGGACAGCCGTTGCTGCCCGCCACCGCCGCGCTGCTGGCGCGGATCCGCCGCGGCGAGCCGGTGGTGACGGTCCCCTTTCCGAGCGACCAGATCCTCCCCGAGCCGAGCGGGGTCGCCGAGCCGGGGCGCGCCGCCATGATCGTGGGCGCGCCGGTCCGCGGCGGCGACGGCGAGATCGTCGCGGCGGTGGGCTTCCGCTTCCCGCCCGATCGCGACTTCATGAAGATCCTGTCGGTGGCGCGGCTCGGCGAGAGCGGCGAGACCTACGCCTTCGACGATCGCGGCACGATGCTCTCGGGCAGCCGCTTCAGCGAGTTCCTGCGCGAGGCCGGCCTGATCCCGCCCGACGCCGATCGCTCCGCGCTGGCGGTCGAGCTGCGCGACCCTGGCGGCGACCTGACCGCCGGCTACCGGACGGACGTGCCGCGCAAGGCCCAGCCGCTGATCCGCTCGGTGGCGGCCGCGATCGACGGAGTGGAGTCCGCCGACGTGGACGGCTTCCGCGACTACCGCGGCGTCGAGGTGGTGAGCGCGTGGCGGTGGCTCCCCGAGTACGGCTTCGGCATGGCGACTCAGGTCGACGCGGCCGAGGCCTTCCAGCTCCACAGGGTGGCGCGCGCCGTGTTCGGCTCGCTGTTCGGGCTGCTGGTGCTGGTGTCGCTCGGCGGCCTCGCGGTCTCGCATCTGGTGATGCGGCTGCGCCACCAGGTCGATCGCGCCGAGCACCTCGGCGCCTACACCCTCGAGCGCAAGCTCGGCGAGGGAGGCATGGGCGAGGTGTACCTGGGGCGCCACGCGCTGCTCAGGCGGCCCACGGCGATCAAGCTGCTGCGCCCCACCAAGGCGAGCGAGGCGGCGATCGCGCGCTTCGAGCGCGAGGTGCAGCACTCGAGCCAGCTCACCCACCCCAACACCATCGGCATCTACGACTACGGCCGCACGCCGGACGGTACCTTCTACTACGCGATGGAGTACATCGAGGGTTTCACGCTCGCGGCGCTGGTGTCGCGCTTCGGCCCGCTGCCCGAGGCGCGCGTGATCCACATCCTGCGCCAGGTGTGCGGCTCGCTCGCCGAGGCGCACGAGCGCGGCCTGGTGCACCGCGACGTCAAGCCGGCCAACGTGATGCTGGCCGCGCGCGGCGGCCTCTACGATCACGTGAAGGTGCTCGACTTCGGGCTGGTGCGCGAGCAAGCGCCGCGCGCTCCCACCCCGCCCACCGCCGAGGCCGGCGCGGTCGCCGGAACGCCGCTCTACATGCCTCCCGAGGCCTTCCAGTGCCCCGACGACGTGAGCCCGCGGGGCGACCTCTACGCCCTCGGCGCGCTCGCCTACTACCTGCTCACCGGCGTGCCGCCGTTCACGGCGCCCAACCCGTTCGCCCTCTACGAGCGCCACCGCCGCGAGGTCCCCAAGCCGCCGTCCGAGGTCCTCGGCCGCAAGGTCGACGGCGTGCTCGAGGCGCTCGTGCTCGCCTGCCTCGAGAAGTCCGCCTCCCAGCGTCCCGCCGACGCGGGACGGCTCGCGAGCCTGCTCGAGGCGTCGCCGTTGCACGGCGCGTGGACGCAGGCGCAGGCCCGTGAGTGGTGGGAACGCCACGGCGCCGAGCTGGCGCGGAGCGCCGTCTCGACGAGCCCGGACCCCACCAGCAGCGCCTCGGCGACCCACGGCCCCGAGGGCACCGTCATGCTGGCACGGCGGCCCGAGGCGGGCGCGAGCGCGGGGGTCTCGCGATGAGGCCGCGCCTCGTCCACCGGCGCGTCCTGGTGGCGCTCTTCGCGGTCGCGTTGCTCGTGTCGGGAGCGTGTGGCGGCGGCTCGAGCGGTGGCACTCCCGCGCCGATCCCGCCACCGGCTCCCGCGCCCGAGCCACCGCCGGCGCCCGAGCCGCCGCCCGCGCCGGAGCCGCCGCCCGAGCCGGAGCCGCCGCCCGAGCCGGAGCCGCCACCCGAGCCGGAGCCGCCACCTGCGCCCGAGCCCCCGCCGGAGGAAGGCGTGCTGGTGCCGGGCGCGGTGATCGTCGCCGTGGGCGACTCGATCACCGTCGGCGAGAACGCCAACATCGCCTGGCCCGACGTCCTCGCGGAGCGCGTGTACGACGCCGGGCGGACCGACATCACCGTCCACAACGAGGGCTTCCCCGGCCTCTCGAGCGGCGAGCTGGTGAGCGACGAACCCGGCGCGGGCTCCAAGCGCAGCGACGTCGACCGCTATCCGACCATCCACCTGGCTTTCCTGCTCATCGGCCACAACGACACGCGCACCGAGACCCCCACCGACCACGCCGATCCCGGTGAGTACCGGGAGAACGTCGCCGAGATCCTCGCCTGGCTGTCGAACCGGCCCAACGCCGACGGACGCCGCACCCGCGTCGTGGTACTCGTGCCTCCCCCGGCCCGCGAGCCCGTGACCCGTAACTCGTGGGCCTTCCCCGCCGACTTCAACGCCCAGATGCAGGAGCCCGGCGGCTATCACGAGGCACTCCGCGCCGAGGCCGGAGCGGCGGAGATCCCGATCGTCGAGACGCTGCCGCGCTTCGACGGCGGACCGAGCCGCTACGCGCCGTACCGCCGCGGCTCGCCGGAGCGGATCACCGACGACACGATCCACCCGAACGACGACGGCCAGCGCGCCCTCGCCGATCTCGCCTTCCGCACCCTCGGCCTGCCCGACGGGTGACGGCGCCCCCCGCCGCCGATCGCCCGCGCCGGTGCTCAGCGCCGTCGCTTGTAGAGGTCCCGCTCGAACCGCCTGTGCCCCCAGGTCCACTGCTCGGGGTGCTCGCGGATCCGCTCGGAGAGCCAGTCGTTCACCATCTGCACGTAGTGGAGGGTGGTGGCGTCGGCCCCTCCCTGGTCCTCGATCTCGACCGGCCCCTCGATGGTCCAGGTGAGGGTCCCGTCGGCCTCGTAGACGCAGTGATGCAGCGTCAGCGGGACGCCCCGCGCCACCGCGTAGCGGATCAGCCCACCGGCGGTGGCGGTGTCCTCGACCCCCAGGAAGCGCGCCCGCAGCGCGCGCTTGCGGGGGCGCTGGTCGCACAGGTAGGCGACCGCGCGGTTCTCGCTCCAGATCGCCTCGATCTCGGCGCGCAGGCTGCGCGCGGTCTCGGTGACCCGGACGCCGTCCACGGTCTGGCTGCGGACCTCCGGCGTCTCGATGAGGCTCATGCCGTAGCGCAGCCGCTTGCGGCCGATGAAGCGGTCCGCGAGCGCGCCCTTGGGCCGCTTGAAGACCCCCACGAAGTCGTAGCCGTGGGCGGCGGCGCTGGCGCACATGATCTCCCAGTTGCCGAGGTGGCCGGACACGCACAGCAGCCCGCGTCCGCGCGCGAGCGCCTCGGGGAGCTTCTCGAGCCCCACCACCCGCACCCGCTCGCCGAGCTTCTCCGGCGGCCAGTAGACCGAGTCGAAGATGAAGTCGAGCCCGAGCCGCACGAAGTGCACGAACATCGCGCGGATCACCCGGCGCATGTCGCGCGCGCCCATCTCCGCGCCGAACACCAGCTCGAGGTTGACCCGCGCGATGCGGCGCTTGTCGACGAACGTGAGGTAGCCGAGGAAGCCGAGGACGCGGCACAGCGCCTCGCGCAGCGGGGCGCCCCCCAGCTTCAGGACGCTCCCGAGCACGGCCAGGGCCACGTCCGCGGCGGCGATCTGCAGCCGCTCGGCGAGCGAGTACTCGCGGGTCTCGAAGCTCGCGACGGCGCGCGCCGTACGCCCGCCCTCGTTGCACGGCGGGCTCGTGGTGGCGGCGGCTCGAGTCATGCGGTTCCCTCGGCGCGAGACGGCGCGAGGTGGCGCGGACCCGCCCCGGTTCGCAATGGGGACCGGACGGGACACCCCGCTCCCGATCCGATCGTCAGCCGAGCCTAGCGCCGGCGCGCCGGAATGTCCTGGCGGCGCGGGCGGGCTGGTCCGCGGCGTGTCAGCCCATCGCCGACTCGTAGCGGCGGAAGCTGCGGTTCCACGCGGCGAACAGCGCGAGCCCGAGCGCCGCGAGCCAGCCGATCGCGGCGGCCGACTCGAGCGCGGTGTAGCGCCCCAGCACCATGCCCGCGGGCACCTGCGTCAAGGCGCCCACCGGCAGCACGTAGAGCAGGAACGCGCGGATCCGGGGGCCGAACACGTCGGCGGGACGATCGGCGGTCGCGTGCACGACCTCGTTGACGACCTGGCCCGCGTCGGAGCCGAGCAGCCACAGGTCGACCAGCGAATAGAAGGTCACCAGGATCATCCGCACCCAGCACGAGACCGCGATCGCGAGCACCGTCACCGCCACCAGCCCGAGCGTCACGCTGGCGCTCGCGCGCGCGATGCCGTAGGCGAGATAGGTCATCGCCACCGCCATGTTCACGCAGCCTTCCACCGAGAACTGCTGGAAGCCGTAGAGGAAGAGCGTGGCCCCGGGGCGCACCCGGAACGGGTCGAGCTTGCCGTCCTTGAGGTCGCGCCAGAACCGCCACATCTGGCCGAGCCAGATCATCATGAACGCGTCCGAAACGAACAGGAACCCGAGCAGCACGCGGAAGTGCTCGCGGCTCCACCCGGCGACGTCGCCGACGTGGGCGTAGAGCACCTCGAACACCGCCACGTGCGACGCGTACCAGCAGCAGTCCATCAGCACCTGGCTCCAGAACTCGACCCGGAACTGGGACTTGCGGATCACCCCGATGCGCGCGTACTGGACCGCGATGCGGAGGTGCTGGACGAGGGCGCCGGAGCTCACGTCCCCACCCCCGCGTAGCGCCGGAGCCCGCGGTGCCACGCCACCACCGCGAGCGCCTGCAGCGCCACGAAGCTCGTCCCGAGCACCACCACCCCGGTGTGGAAGTCCGCCGGTCCGAGCCGCCCCAGCAGCAGCTCGACCGGCCCGTTCACGGTCCAGTACGGGAAGCCCAGCTCGAGCACGCCGCGGACCGCGCGCGGCATCAGCGCCACCGGCACCAGCATCCCCGAGACGAACGCCGCCACGAACTGGAACATGTTGAGCAGGCTCCACACCACGTCGAGCCAGAACGCCAGGCAGTTGAGGATGAAGTACGTGAGCAGGTAGCAGGCGGTGCCGAGCGCCAGCAGCGTCAGCGCCTGCGCCAGCGCCACGCCGCTCGCCGGCCACGGCCACCAGCCGTGCAGCACCACCGCGCCGACGCACCAGAAGACCGTGGCGGCGACGAGCTGCACGGCGACGAACTGCACGAAGCGCCCCCACAAGAGCGTGAAGTAGCTGACCGGCATCACCAGGTACTTGGTGACGTAGCCGTCGAAGATCTGCTCGGCGAGGTCGAGGCTGCGCCAGTCCGGGATGCACTTCTGGATCGCCGCGGTCCACACCAGGAAGTGGACCAGGTCGACGAACGTGTAGCCGCGGATCTCGGTCGCGCCCGAGGAACGGAACATCGCCAGGTACACGAGCGACATCACCACCGGCCGCGGCACGCCGCGCAGCAGCGAGTTGAGGACGAAGCCGGCGCGGAACGCCGTGGCCTTGCGCCACTCGTAGACGGCGACGTGCGGTAGGAGCTCGAGCTCCTCGGGCAGCGCGGCGGTGAACCTGCGCACCCGGCTCACGACGCCTCCACCAGCTCGCCGGCGCGGAAGATCTCACGGATCAGGTGCTCGAGCGGCTGGCGCTCGACGGCGAGGTCGCGCACCTGGAAGAGCCCGAACAGGTGCTGGATGAACGGCTGGCAACGCTCGGCGTCGACCTCGAAGGTGAGCGCCCGCGGCGCCTCGCGGACCAGCACCGCCCCGAAGCGCTCGAGCTCCGCCGCCAGCTCGGGCGACCACGGGCGCGAGTGCGGCTCGAGGTGGACCTCGACCGCGCGCCGCCCGACGTAGCGGCGGCGCAGGTCGACGAGGTCGCCGTCGAACAGGATGCGGCCGCCGTCGAGGATCACCAGGCGATCGCAGGTCTCCTCGATGTCCGCCATGTCGTGCGAGGTGAGGATCACGGTGGTGCCGCGCTCGCGGTTCACGTCGCGCAGGAAGGTGCGGATCGTCTCCTGCGAGAGCAGGTCGAGGCCGATCGTGGGCTCGTCGAGGAACACCACGTCGGGGTCGTGCAGGAACGCGCCGATGATCTCCATCTTCATGCGCTCGCCGAGGGAGAGCTGGCGGAGCTGCACCTGGAGGCGGTCGGTGACCTCGAGCCGCTCGGCCTGCTCGCGGACGCGGCGCTCGAAGCGCTCGCCCTCCACCTGGTAGATCTCGCGCAGCAGCCGGAACGAGTCGATCGCCGGGATGTCCCACCACAGCTGCGAGCGCTGCCCCATGACCAGCGAGAGGCGGCGCTTGTCGGCGCGGGTGAGCGCGAAGGCGTCGCGCCCGAACAGCTCGCAGCGCCCGCTGCTCGTCGGGATGATCCCGGTCAGGCACTTCACCAGCGTGGTCTTGCCCGCGCCGTTGGCCCCGATCAGGCCGACGATCTCGCCGGGCGCCACCGCGAGGTCGACGTCGGCGAGCGCCACGTGCTCGCGCACCTCGCGCTTCACGAAGCCGCGCAGGATGCCGAGCGCACCCGCGCCGCGGACCTGCGCGCGGTAGACCTTGCCGACGCTGCGGCACTCGAGGATGGGTCGCTGGCTGGACATGACGGAGGAGGCTGCGCGGCCGGCCGCCGAAGTGGTAAATCGCGGGCGGCGAGCGGACCGGGACGCCTACGGACGAGCGGCGGGATCCGCGAGCCCGGGTTCCGCGCCGAAACGCGGAGACTACCGCCAACGCGCGTCCGGTTGGAAGCGCGCGAGCCGCCGACACCCATGACCCTGCGCCGCCTGACGTCGACCACCGTCTTCCCGGTCACCTTCCTCGTCACGCACGCGGTCGCGCTGCGCGCGATCGGCGCTGGAGCGGACCCGACCGCCGTGACGGTGGCGATCACGGCCGCCACCGTCGCGCTCGTGGTGGTCCTCGAGCGGCTCATGCCCTTCGACCCGGACTGGAACCGCGCGCGGGGCGACGTGGTGCCGGACGCGCTCCACAACCTGCTCTCGACCATCGTCACGGCGCAGCTATGCCAGGGCGCGCTGCTGGTCGCGCTGGCGCCGGCGAGCGCCTGGCTCGCGGCGCGCGCCGGCGCGGCGTGGTGGCCGCTCGGCTGGCCGCTCGCCGCGCAGACCGCGCTCGCGTTCACGATCTCCGAGCTCGGCGCCTACTGGGCGCACCGCGTCGGTCACGAGACCGGCCTCGGCTGGCGCTTGCACTCGGTGCACCACAGCCCCACCCGCCTCTACTGGCTCAACGCCGCGCGCGACAACCCGCTCGGCGTGGTGCTGCTCTACGTGCCGTCGGTGGCGCCGCTCGTGGTGATGGGCGCGCCGCCCGAGATGTTCGCGATGATCGCGCTCTTCAACGCGGTGGTCGGGCTCTTCCAGCACGCCAACGTCGACATCCGGCTCGGGCCGCTCAACTACCTCTTCAGCGTCCTCGAGGTGCACCGCTGGCACCACTCGACGGTGGTCACCGAGGCGAACCACAACTACGGCTCGAACCTGATGATCTTCGACGTGCTCTTCGGCACGGTGTCGTGGCCGCGCGACCGCCGCGCGCCCGAGGCGATCGGGATCGCCGATCTGCCGGAGTTCCCCACCGACTACCTGGGCCAGCTCGCGGTGCCGTTCAGGTGGCGGGAGATCACCGCGCGCGCCGACGCGCGCTGATCGCGACCGCACCGGGAACGCCTCCCCCGCGCCGCCCGCACTCCATCGCCCGTCCTCAAACGGACGGCCTCCCGGCCGTCCACGAAACCCCGGCCCGACGGGAGTCGGGCCCTCCG
>CAYMQR010000130.1:8673-8867 GCA_964392195.1 uncultured bacterium
CGTGTGACCGCCGGGATGGCGGCAGATCCCCGCCCCCCTCGGAGGGACGGCCTCCCGGCCGTCCACGAAACCCCGGCCCGACGGGAGTCGGGCCCTCCGAGACCGTGTGACCGCCGGGATGGCGGCAGATCCCCGCCCCCCTCGGAGGGACGGCCTCCTGGCCGTCCGCGGAACGCCGGTCCTACCGCGGCGGC
>CAYMQR010000130.1:8967-10742 GCA_964392195.1 uncultured bacterium
CCTCGGAGGGACGGCCTCCTGGCCGTCCGCGGAACGCCGGTCCTACCGCGGCGGCGGGCGCTCAGAAGCGCGCTTCGAGCGTCGCGATCACGTCGATCCCCGGCGCCACCACCCCCGAGCCGTGCTCGCGGTACTCGGCGTCGGTGAAGTTCTCGACGGCGAGGGTGGCGGTGAGCCGGGGGTCGATGTCCCACCCCATCACCACGTTGCCGGTCACCCACCCGGGCGTACCCGACGGGTCGATGCGCGGATCGGACTCGTTGTCGTCGCTCAACCGGTCCTGCGGTCCGGCGAAGCGCACGAACGGCTCGACCCACAGCGACTCGGTCGCCTCCCAGGTCAGCGACACGCGGCCGAGGATCGGCGGGATCCGGTCGGCGGGCTGGAGGTCGCCGCCGCGGTCCTCCTGCTCACCCCAGGTCCACGTGAGGTGGCCGTCCACGGCGACGTCGTGCGTGAGCTCGAGGCGTCCGTGGCTCTCGACCCCCGCGAGCCTCACCTCCGCGCCGTTCTCGCTGCGCGTGATCTCACGCCCGTCCTCGGTGACCTCGCCCGTCCGCACGCTCGCGATTCGATCCTCGTAGAGCGACCCGAACAGGAACACCGCGCCCGCCGCGCGCTCTCGCTGGGCCTTGACGCCGACGTCCACGGTCCACACCTGCTCGGGGTCGAGGCTGGTCGCCGGCACGTTGAAGCGGTTCCCTGGACGCGGACCGAGGGTACCGATGTCGAAGACGTTGGGCGCGCGGAAGCCGCGGCCGGCGTCGGTGACGAGCTGGATGCCAGGGGTCGCCTCCCACGCCAGCCCCACCCCGCCGGTGACGTCGTCGAACGACAGCACCTCGGCGCCGGTGGTCTCGGTGCGGGCGACGCGCACGTCGAAGTGGCTGAAGCGCAGCCCGCCGCTCGCCCGCACCGTCTCCCACACGTCGCGGGTCGCCTCGACGTAGAGCCCGTACGAGTCCATGCGCGAGCCGTCCGGGTAGCGCGGCGTGGCGTCCTCGACGGCGCCGCTCTCGAGGTCGCGGTCGCGGCGCGAGCTCGACACCCGGTCGAGGTACACGTCACCGCCCCACACCAGCGACGTCGCGTCGTCGACCAGCGTGACCGCCTGCGCGGCGAAGCCGGCGAGCGCGGTCGAGTTGTGCTCGACGCGCTCGGTGGTGCTCTCGAAGGCGCGGGTGCGCTGGTCGTCGCGGATGTGCTGGTAGGACGCGTCGAGGCGCAGCCGGTCGACCACGCCGGGCGCGAGCTCCTCGACGTCGTGACGGGCATGCGCGAAGTAGCGCTCGAGCGGCTCGAACCAGAACTCGTCGTTGGGCGGCTCCTCGCGCCCGAAGCCCGGCACGAGCTCGTCGTAGCGCGGGCTCTTGGGCTGGCGCAGGATCTGGAAGTCCAGGCTCGAGGTGTGGCGGTCGTTCCAGTGGAGGTCGCTGCGGACGTCGCCGCCGATCGACGTGTAGGCGGTGGGCTCCTGGCGACCGGTGTCGCCGCCGCCGTCGAGGTCGTCGGCGTCGAGGTACGAGAACCCCGCGCCGAGCCCGAAGCGGTCGCTCCCCGCCTCCACCTCGGCGCGGGTGCTCGCGGCGAGGTCGGCGGACGAGAACCGCCCGGCGACGCGCCCGCGCGCGTCGAGCTCGTCACCGCTGAACGTGGGGCGGCGGGTGAGCACCTGGATCACGCCGCCCATCGCGTCGCTGCCGTAGAGCACCGACGCCGGCCCGCGCAGCACCTCGATCCGCTCCACCAGCCAGGAGTCGACGAGCGCCAGGTAC